>CAJWIC010000083.1 GCA_913040905.1 uncultured Synechococcus sp.
GGGCAGGAACTGATGCATCACCGTGATGGATCCGATCGCTGAATCTTCTCACCATCGGTTGCCGCCGGAGGACAATGGCGCCATGCACCGTCTTGCCAGTTGCCCGGGAATTGAACCTCCCGAGGATGTGGTGCTCGTCGAGCAACCTCCGGCGGACGTGCTGGTTCTATCCAGTGCCGGCACTGACCTCAGCTGCCTTGAGTCGGTTCTGCTGGCTTCTCCGCAGTGGAACGATCGGATCAGAGCCCTTCATCTGGACAATCTCAGCCATCCGGCTCAGCTTGACCACTACCTGTCCACCACTGCTGAGCAGGCCCGTTTGATCGTGGTGCGCCTGCTGGGAAGCCGCGGGCACTGGAGCTATGGACTGGAGCAACTTCAGCGCTGGTGTGCCGCTCATGTTGACCGTCAGCTGCTGGTGCTGGCGGGAACGGTTGATCAGCAATTCGATCTCCATGGAATCGGCACTGTTGTGCCAGAGCTCGCGGATCGTCTGGCCGCTCTGCTGCGGGAAGGTGGCGAAACCAACATGGCAAGGCTTCTTGGTGTCTTGCAGGAGCTGCTGGAGGGCGCGTCACCGGACATCGACCAGATCAAGGTGGAGCCCTTACCGGATCCTTTCCCCTGGGACTGGCAGGACGATGTTGGGGCCACCGTCGGTGTGGTTCTCTACCGAGCCCAGTTGCAAGCTGGTGACACCGCTCTGGCGCAGCAGATCAATCAGACCCTCCGTCAGCGAGGTCTTCGCCCCCGACTGATCTGGGTCAGCAGCCTCAGGGATCCTGCCGTGCAGGCCGGGGTCCTCGACCTCCTCCGCAGCCAGGGCACCCAGGTGGTGATCACCGGCACCGCCTTTGCCTCTGTTGGTGCAGAACAAGCCGGCCTCGGAAGTTCCCTTTGGGACAGCCTGGATCGACCGGTGCTGCAACTGCTGACCGCCGGGATCCCTCGGGAACGCTGGCAACAGTCCAGCCGTGGTCTTGAACCTCTGGATCTGTCCTTGCAGGTGGTGATGCCGGAACTGGACGCAAGGATCACCACACGGCCCTGTGCCTTCCGCCAGCCACGTCCGCCCCTGGGTGGTCTCGCCACGGCGATCACAACCCAGGAACCGGATCCAGACGGCATCAACTGGCTGGTGGAACACGCCAAGGGCTGGATCGATCTCCAGAACACGCCGTCCGGGCAGAGGCGGGTGGCCATGGTGCTGGCCAACTACCCGGTGCGGGATGGACGCGTGGCTAACGGGGTTGGATTGGACACGCCAGCCAGCGTGGCCAGCATCATCGAGTGGTTGTCGAAGGCTGGATATCAGCTGGGCGAGCTCCCTCTGCCCACCAACGGCGATCAGTTGATTGCGTCGTTGCTGCAGGGACGAACAAACTCAGCCGAGGGATCGCATCGCTCCCCCCTCGATCACCTGCCGTTGACGAGTTATCAGGCCTGGTGGCAGACCCTTCCAACCGAAGCCAGGGCACTGATCGTCCGCCGCTGGGGCGAACCGCAGGATGCCTGTGATCTGGATGGCGACCGTGGCTTTGCCATCCATGGTTTGCGCTTTGGCCATCTGGTGGTGCTGCTGCAGCCGGACCGGGGTTACGACCCCGAGCAGATCGCTGATCTGCATTCGCCGGACCTGCCGCCACCCCACCGCTACCTGGCCCAGTACCTGTGGCTGCGCCAGGTCCACGGCAGTCAGGTGATGGTCCATGTGGGCAAGCACGGCAGTGCTGAGTGGTTGCCGGGCAAGGGAGTTGGTCTCAGCCCCGGCTGCGGACCCCAGCTCGCCCTCGGAGCACTGCCGCATCTCTACCCCTTCATCGTCAATGATCCGGGTGAGGGATCCCAGGCCAAACGTCGCGGTCATGCAGTGGTGCTGGATCACCTCACGCCGCCTCTGGGCCGCGCCGGACTGCATGGCGACCTGCAACGCCTTGAGGGCCTGCTGGACGAACTGGTGGAAGTCCGTCAGCTCGGCGGCGAACGCACGCAGGTGCTGGAAACGCAGGTGTTGAGCACCTTGCAGGATCTGGACTGGCCAGGGGTTCCCAGCCGACAGGAGCTGAAGCAGAACCCCGAGCGTTTCAACAGCTGTCTCGACCAGGCGGAGACCTATCTCTGTGAGCTGAAGGAATCGCAGATCCGCACGGGCCTGCACCGCTACGGCCACTGTCCTGATGACGATGCGATGGGCGAGCTGCTGATGGCCTTGGCTCGTCCACCGCTGCAGGGGCAGCCTGGTCTGACCCAGCTGCTGGCCAGGGAAGCAGGTCTTGCCCTCGACCCCTGGGTTCAGGAGGACGGGGAGCCGCTCGATCAAGCCGACCAATTGCGGCTGGAGGAACTGGGGTGTCAGCGCTGCCGTCGGGTCGGCGATGGCACCGCCTGGTTGGAACAGCAAGCCCTGCTGGTGATCAGACAGCTGGTCTTCAACGACCACGCAGACGATCTGGTTTTGCCCTTCCAGATGCTGATTCAGACGTCAGCCCCTCTCAAACAGCGCTGTCGGGAGTTGTGGCAGCGGCTGAAGGATTGCGGAAACGCAGAGCGTGAAGGTCTGCTGCGGGGTCTGGAGGGGCGTCGCATCACCGCCGGTCCTTCGGGAGCTCCCAGCCGTGGTCGACCCGAGGTGTTGCCGACTGGTCGCAATTTCTATTCCGTGGATCTGCGTGGACTGCCGACGGAAGCGGCCTGGGATCTCGGTCGACGCTCCGCCGAACGTCTGCTGGATCTTCATCTTCAGGAGGAAGGAGAGCCCCTGCGGCATCTAGCCCTGTCGGTATGGGGAACCGCCACGATGCGCAATGGCGGAGAGGACATTGCTCAGCTGCTGGCGCTGATCGGCGTTCGCCCGGTCTGGGACGGCCCGACACGGCGCCTGGTGGATCTGGAGGTGATCCCTGCCGAGCTCCTGGGGCGACCGCGTGTGGATGTGGTGTTGCGTATTTCCGGTCTGTTCCGGGATGCATTCCCACAGCTTGTGAGCTGGGTGGATCAGGCTCAGCGCATGGTGGCGATGCTGGAGGAACCGGAGACGATCAATCCCCTTGCAGGCTTGACCCGTCGGAATGGTCCTCAGGGACGCATCTATGGCTCTGCCCCCGGGGCCTATGGCGCGGGATTGCAGGCGCTGATCGACAACGGTGCCTGGGAGTCGCGTCAGGATCTGGGTGATGCGTTCCTCGCCTGGAGCCAGTGGCGCTACGACGGCTCGGCAGAGGCTGTTCCGGATCGTTCCGGACTGGAACAGGCCCTGTCCTCCGTGCAGGTCGTCCTGCACAACCAGGACAACCGTGAACACGACCTGCTCGATTCGGATGACTACTACCAGTTTCATGGTGGCCTGAGTGCCGCAGCCGAGCTGGTTTCAGGGGAGCGCCCCCAGCTCTGGTTTGGCGACCACTCACGCCACGAGCGTCCACGGATGCATCGGCTGGAGAAGGAGCTGGACAAGGTGATGCGCAGCCGGATGCTGAATCCCCGCTGGATCGAAGGGATGCAGCAACACGGCTACAAAGGTGCCTTTGAAATGGGAGCGAGTCTGGATTATCTGTTCGCCTACGACGCTGCGACGGACCGTGTCCCGGATTGGTGCTACGGAGCCCTCTGCGATCGCTGGATGGCTGATCCTGTCAATCAGCGCTTTCTCAGCGCTCGCAACCCATGGGTGTTACGGGATATGGCTGAACGCCTGCTCGAGGCGTTCAACCGAAACCTCTGGACGGGCGCAACCCCTGATCAGCTGGCTCTGCTGAAAGATCTGGTCAGCAGCAGTGAAGCGAAAATCGAGCGAGGAGACGTCACTTGTTGAGGTCCCGCACCATCTGGCGGAATGGGTCGATGGAACCGGGCTTGGATGAGGGTGCGGCCTGGCCCACCTTGGTTTGCGGTGAATCCTCAGCTTTGAGGATCTCCTTACGAGCGACGGGGGCGGCGTTCGCTGCTGCTGGTGAGTTCACGGAGGTCACGGCCGTGCCGCGCAGCCGTTTGTTCATCTCTTCAGTGGTGACCTGTTCGGCGAAGGTCTTTTTAACGGGCTTGGGGATCCCCGCTGTCAGATTGATCGACTCCTCCTTCTTCACGCTGCCGCCCAGGCCTTCACTGCGTTTATCCAAGGATTCGGTCTCCGCCGCCACCGTCATGATCTGTTCCTTCGACCCGGGACTGTCCAGGGTGCCTGGGAAGGTGCGGCGAATCGTCTTCGACTCGCGCATGTAATTGACGTCTCCCAGCGATGAGGAGGAATCAGCATCCAGGAAGAACTCGGCCGGTTTCTCCTTGGCTGGCTTGCGTGGCTTGATCGTGTTGTCGGAATCCTGCGAATCCTGGTTCAGAAAACGATCAAAGATGCCCATGTCGACCGGAACTGAGATGGAAAGAACTTAGCGGCCACCAAGGTCGATTCCATGACTGTCGGTGCCACACGTACGCAAAAGGCCAAGTTTGGCCAGTTGGCGATCGATGGCCTCGCAGATCATCGGACTGGGTGTCCAGACCGTCTGCATGTCGTAGTCGTACCAGGCTTCACCACCATCAAAGCCAAGCCTGGCGGCTTCGTCGATCAGCAGGTCGTGCCCCAATCGATACCGGGCCGGGTGTGCCAACACCGCCAATCCACCGGCTTCATGAATGGCCTTGACCACGGAGTCTGCCCGCAATAACTCCCCCACCACGGCATCGCCACGGTTGTAGGGCTCCAGAGCTGGATGGCCCAGTTCAAACCCAAGGGCCAGCACATGAACAAGGCAGCCTTTCAGCAGGCAACTGATCTCCATCCCACTCCACAGGGTTGGCACCACGGCACCTTCATTGCGTTGTGCCTCAAGCCAATCCGCCATCGGTTGAAAGGCCCGCGAACTGTGGTGGTCGGTCACCGCGAGGTGAGCGAGCCCACGCTCGGCGGCTTGGTGAATCAACGCAATGGGATCGAGGCTGCCGTCGCTGCAGATCGTGTGGCAATGGAAGTTGAAAGAGCCTGGGCAGCTCTCGGGGCCAACCTCGGCCAGAACGGCTCGCAGTGGGTGACTCATCTCAGTCTCCAGCGAAGGCCTGGGCTTCGGCCCGCAGGCGACGCCAACGGGCATAAAACTGAATCGAGGCGGCCATGAACACCACCAAACCCACGATGAACCAGGTGGCAGCTCCGGTCGGGAACTGGTTCTTGAACACCACCAGCATCACCACAATCACCAGCAACAAGGTGGGAAGTTCATTCAGTGCCCGCAGCTGTTTGCCGCTCCACTGACAGGTCCCGGCCTGGAGTTGTGCCATCAAGCGATAGCAAGCGACGTGATATGCCAAAAGGCCTGCCACAAAGGCCAACTTGGCGTGCATCCAACTCTGATGCAGCCAGCTGGGTTGGGCGACCAACAAGCCGATGGCCATTGACACCGCCACCACCATTCCAGGCGTCGTGATGATGTTGGCGAGGCGTTTTTCCATCAGGCTGTACTGATCCCGGAAGGGCTGCTGCAGCTCAGGCGCCAGTTCCGCCGTTTCAACGTGATAGATGAACAGCCGCACGAGGTAGAACAATCCGGCGAACCAGACCACCACGCCAACGATGTGAAGGGTCTTGAACCAGAGGTAGGCCTCAGGCGGGAGGGGCATCAGCGCAACCACACTCCGCCGACCTTACGCAGGTCTCAGGTGAGGCCGTCAAGAAAATCAGCCGCCCGACGCTGATGGCTCAAAAGTGTCTCTGGAGCCATTCTGTCGAGATTGCGCGCCATCATCGCCAGGCGGTACTGACTGCGGAAGAAGTCACCGTGGCGATGGATGAAACTCCAGAACAGACCATCCCAGACTTCACACCACGGACCCTTGCGGTAGTCCGACATCTTGCGCACGTAGTTCGAACCGGAGAGGTACGGCTTGGTCGTGAAAATGCCGCCATCGGCGAACTGGCTCATGCCGTAGACGTTGGGCACCATCACCCAGTCGTAGGCATCGACGAACAGTTCCATGAACCAGGTGTAGATCCGTGTTGGATGGAAACCGCACAGCAGCATCACGTTGCCGAGCAGCATCAGCCGCTCGATGTGGTGGCAATAGCCCGTGTCGAGGGCATGACGAATGGCGTCATCGATCGGCGGCAGCCCTGTCGATCCTGTGTAGAAGGCCTCAGGGATCGGACGATCGTCGAACTGCCAGAAGTTGCTGGTGCGCATGGTCCCCCCGTGTCGGCGGTACATCGCCGCCATGAATTCGCGCCAGCCGATGATCTGACGGATGAATCCCTCCAGGGAGTTGAGCGGAACATCGCCGGATTCAGCCCTCGCAAGGGTGCGGTCCAGCACCTGCTGGGGCGTCAGCAGGCCGATGTTGAGCATCG
>CAJWIC010000084.1 GCA_913040905.1 uncultured Synechococcus sp.
GACATCCAGTTCATCGAAGGCAAGGAGTACACCCAGGAGGAGTTCTTTCACACCTTCAATGCCTTGCATGAAGCCGGTAAACAGGTGGTGATTGCCAGTGACCGTCCCCCAAGTCAGATCCCACGGCTGCAGCAGCGCTTGATCTCACGGTTTCAGATGGGCCTGATTGCAGACATCCAGGCCCCGGATCTGGAGACCCGCATGGCGATCCTTCAGAAGAAGGCTGAGCAGGAACGGATGGCGTTGCCGCGGGA
Organism: uncultured Synechococcus sp.; assembly: GCA_913040905.1. The sequence goes on from CAJWIC010000084.1 coordinate 255, forward strand.
TCTGATCCATTACCTGGCGGGGCGTTTCACCTCAAACATCCGTGAACTTGAGGGGGCCCTGACCCGTGCGGTGGCCTTCGCTTCGATCACGGGGCTGCCGATGACGGTGGAGTCGGTGGCTCCGATGCTCGATCCGACCGGACAAGGTGTTGAAGTCACACCCCAGCAGGTGATCGACAAGGTTTCGGAAGTGTTTGATGTCACCGCTGAGGAGTTGCTCAGCAGCACTCGCCGCCGAGCCGTCAGCCAGGCCCGTCAGGTGGGGATGTATCTGATGAGGAAGGGGACCGATCTGAGTCTGCCGCGCATTGGCGACACCTTCGGCGGCAAGGATCACACCACGGTGATGTACGCCATCGAACAGGTGGAGAAGAAACTGGCCAGCGACCCCAAGCTGGCCGGGCAGGTTCAGAAGGTCCAGGACCTGCTGCAGATTGATTCCAGGCGCAAACGCTGATCAGCGGCAGGATTTCTTGTCGCCTTTCCAGCCCGCCATGCCGCTGGCCGCCTCTGAACACACAAGACGCCGGGCCGGTGCCAGTGCTGGGTTGAGTTGCCGGGAGCTGAAGGGAGGTAAGGGCCGTCGACGCAGCCAGGCACCCCAGCGGAATTCGTGATAAGGGATCTGCGGCTGCGGCTTGATGAAGCCCTCCTTCTTCAGTTTCCACACCAGGCTGCGGTAGGGGTCATCCTCCAGATCGAGCAGGGTTCGGGGCAACTCCATCGGCTGACGCGGTCCAGCGCCCCGTCCGTCGATCAGGTACAGCCACCCCTGCTGTTCGAGAAACCTCAGCACATCACTGCGGTCACTGGTGGGCAGCTCTGCGATGACATACCCCCAGGCCGTGGAGTGGGAATCCAGCCCCAGCAGCGCCCGAAGTCGGTGGTGGCGATCCACCATCCAGACCTCACCGGCAGCGCTGCGGACCAGTGGCACGGGTTTGCCCTTGAGGTAATCCTGTCGTTGCTGGCGGGTTTCGCCGGCGAAGTCCTCCTGCCGGGCCCATACCTCCGCCAGACCGATGCACCATTGCGTCGGCTGAAGGCTGGCAATCGGGATCTCAATCAGCTCGCTCTGGCGTCCGGCTTCCGGAATCGGTTGGTAGCCAGACAGGTCGAGGGTCACACCACTGGTGCCAAGACGCTCACTATGGCCGACCCACAAATGCTGTTGGGTCCTGGTCGAACCGGTCCCGGATCGGCAGCGGTGGGGGTTGATCCGGTCCATCGATGGCAGCGGTCCGCTCGAGCGCCTGACGCAAGAGCCGAGCCGCCGGCAGAGGCATGTCCCGCGGAACCGAGATCCGATCGCGCAGGTAGCGAAGCGCGGCGGCACTGCCGCGGTCGGGACAGGGGGTGCCTTGGCCCATCAGGTTGGTCAGGGCGCAGCGGAGTGGTTGATCAAAGCCGGCTCGGCCCAGTGGGTTGCGCTGCAACAACGGTTCGCGGTGACGCAGCACCCGCCCAAGGGCGATGGCCGCTGCATGTGTGCTGTGGTCGGAGTCCCAACGGGCTTCGTCGTCCGCGAGCCCATCACCGCGATCGATCCGAGCGGCCATGGCTCGAGCCGCATCGGAGTTGTTGGACCAGCAGCCCCCCATCTGGGGAGGGAGGTCGTGGGCATGGGTGTGGTGATCGCTCTGGGTGCCCCGATAGGTGGCCAGCTGTTCGAGGGCCTGGAACCAGGCATCAATGGCCGGATGCTCGTGGCGCAGTCGATACCCCTTGTAGTAAGCCAGTGAGGCATTCATGCGTTCCACGTAGGGCACGAACACCAGATCAGCCGTCCCCGGTGCCGCTGGATCGAGAAATGGGCCAGGTGATTGCTGCAGGGCCTGTTCGAACTGTTGGGCAATCCGCCGGAACTGCTCCATGGCGCGACGGTCGTCCTTCGGGCTGAGCCCCGGGCTGCACAGCCACAGGCACCAGGCCCTGAACAGCAGCCGTTCCAGCTGCCGGTGTGAGCGCACGTCCGGGCTGGTCATCGGCTGGCCGAGGGGCCCGAAGGTCGCCTCCAGCTGCAGGAGGATCTCATCGCTTTCGGTGATCAGCCGGCCGTCGAGGTCGAGGGCCGGCAGCATGCCGCTGGGGACAAGGCGCAGAAACCAGGGTTCCTTGCTGCCATAGCAGCGCATCGTTACCTTGCGGATGCGATAGGGAATTCGCTTGAATTCCAACCACAACCACACCTTCTGGCAGTACGGGCACCAGGCATGGTGATCGCGATAGAGAGTGACGCGAACCGAACTCTCCGCCTGGCCGAACAAGCGGAGCACCGCCTGGGCATTGGTCGGCCCCTGGGTGCGTTCGGATTGGTTGACGCTCAGATCCTCTAAAGCCGACCAGGAGAGCGCTTCAGTTGGAGCCGATGTAGGGGGCATGGAGGATCGGGGAGAGATCACCGCGTCCATAGGACTGCCAGTCCCCCAGTTCCTGCATCAGGGCCAGACAGTCGTCCTGGCGGCCCTCCCTGGCCAGTTGCTTGAGCCGGAGAGTCATGTCATCGGAGGTGAGCATCATCACGATGTCGCGACGCTGAAGCACCTGCTGCTCGAGATCTGGGGGCTGTGGCTTGGAACGTTGGGTTTTTTTCATGGGTAGGTGTCGGCGGGCTCGGGTCCACGTCTCTTCACGTGCCCTTGAGCCGATCTTGTCCTGACCATAATTCTTCCTTTACCTTCTGCCACGTGTCAGGCGGCACGTCGACAGGCATCCTCCGCGTCAGGAGAATTGACGCCCTGCCACTGCTGCCATGGCCATTGAGTCGACCTTTGATCTGCTGGTTCTTGGGGCTGGATCTGGCGGTTTGGCCGCAGCCAAGCGGGCGGCACGGCATGGGGCAAGGGTGGCCATTGTTGAGGGCGACCGCGTCGGCGGCACCTGTGTGATCCGGGGATGTGTCCCCAAGAAGCTGTTGGTGTATGGCGCCCAGGCACGGCATCAGCTCAGGGATGCACCGGCCTATGGCCTCACCCTTGGGGCGGTTGAGAGCGATGTTGCGGAGTTGTTTCGCCGGGTGCGGGCCGAGGTGGATCGGCTCAATCAGCTGCATCTCAGTTTTCTGGACAAGGCGGGTGTTGAGCGCATCGACGGCTGGGGACGATTCCTGTCCGACCGGAGCATCGGCATTGCAACCGATCGGGGCGGTCCGATCCAACGGGAACTCTCCGCTGCGCATGTTCTGGTGGCGGTTGGAGGTCGGCCGGTGCGTCCGGACATCCCCGGCATCGAACACACCTGGATCAGTGACGACATGTTCAACCTGGAGCAGTTGCCTCAGGCGGTGGTGGTGGTGGGAGCGGGCTTTATCGCCTGCGAATTCGCCTGCATCCTTCGCGGCCTCGGCGTCGAGGTCACCCAGGTGGTGCGGGGCTCAGGTCTGCTCAGGGGGTTTGACCGGGAGCTGGCTGATGCCGTGCTGGAGGGGCTGCAGGAGCAGGGGATTCATGTATTGCTGGAACGCAGCGTCACGGCGGTCAGTGGTCAGCCCGCTGATCTCACGGTCCAGCTGTCGGATGGTTTGGAGCTGCCCTGCGGTGGTGTGTTGATGGCCACGGGCCGGCGACCCTGGTTGGATGGGCTGGGTCTCGATGCTGCCGGTGTGGCAGTGGAGGACGGACGGATCCGTGTTGATGCTGATTCACGCACGTCCGTTCCTCACATCTATGCAGTCGGTGATGTCACCGACCGGGTGAACCTCACGCCGGTGGCGATCGATGAGGGTCGCGCCTTCGCCGATTCCAGCTTCGGCGGCCGGCCGCGACAGGTGAACCACGACCTTGTCGCCAGCGCTGTGTTCTGTGATCCCGAGCTGGCCACCGTTGGCCTGTCGGAGGAAGCGGCCGTTGCTCGCCATGGCGTGGATGGTGTGGTGATCCACAGGGCCCGGTTCCGATCGATGTCGCGTGCCTTGCCCGCCTCGGGTCCCCGTTGTCTGCTGAAGCTCGTTGTGGACGCGTCGACGGATCGTGTGCTCGGTTGCCACATGGTGGGGGAGCATGCCGCTGAAATCATTCAGATGGCGGCGATTGCGGTTGGGATGGGGGCCACCAAGGCGGATTTCGATCGCACGATGGCCCTGCATCCCTCGGTGTCTGAAGAGTTCGTGACGATGGGCTGATCCCGTGAATCCGAACAATTCCTGAGAACCGTCGTATCCGTCCCAGACCCCGTGAGTCGCATGAGGGGTGAGTACGGTTCAGGGGGGCCTGATGTGATGCTCAGCTGAGCTTGTCCGCCAATCTCAGGGCCAACGCGATCACCGTGAGACCCGGGCCAACACTCGGACAGCTTGGGAAGACGCTGGCATCCGCGATGTAGAGGTTTTCCAGCTCATGGCACTTTCCGTGAGCATCCACTACTGCGCTGGAGGGATCATCTCCCATTCGACAGCTGCCGCAGCCGAAGCCCACCACACTCAGCGGGGCTTCGCCGCGGGCGTGGGTGGGAGCCTTGAGCACGACTTTCGTGATCGGGTCCTTCTCCACCTCCTTCAAGGTGTCGATCCAGCGGTACACCAGTCGATCGTGGGCCTCGCGGTTGTTATGGATGTAGTTGATGCGGATCTGATCGTTTTGCAGCCAGATCTTGTTGTGGGGATCCGGCATCACCTCGGTCATCGCCCACCAGGCGACGGAGCGGGACGCCAGTCGCTCCAGACCGAAATCGGGGATCATCTTGCTCACCAAGGAGAGCACCGGTGGTGATTCGGCGAACAGCGCGTCCTGCAACACGCCGCCGGCTGCCTGGATGTGCCCCAGAGGAAAGCTGACGTTCTTGTCTCCCCAGTAGTAGTCGTTAATGCCCAGGGACCGTCCATAGCGACCACTGTTGCGTTCGGTGGCCAGCTGCAGGATTGAGGTGAGCTGCAGATTCATCAGATTGCGGCCCACTTGATCGGAGCTGTTGCTGATGCCCTTGGGGTGGTGGGAGCTCGCCGAGCGCAGCAGGATTACCGGGGTGTTCACAGCACCGGCCGCCAACACCACCACATCGGCGCGGAACAGCCAGGTGTCCCCTTCCAATTCCGCCTCCACAGCCTTCACGTTGCGGCCGCTGGGGCTCACATGGAGTCGCTGCACCTTGGCGTTGTCACGCAGGGTGAGCCGCTCGGGATCCCCGGCCTGGAGGCCGAACAGCTGGGCGTCGCCGCTCGGGTCGTCCTTGTCGTCCGACCAGCTGATGGGAATGTCGTAGGGCTGGCATCCCTGGCGCTGCAGAGCGGCGCGAAGCGGTTCCAGGAATGGTTCCACCGCTTTGGGTTTGGCTGGGTAGTCGCCATTGCGCTTGGGTTCGGTGGGATCAACGCCCGCCTTGCCATGCACCCGATACAGCTGTTCCGCCTGTTCGTAGTAGGGGGCCAGTTCGGCGTAGTCGAACGGCCAGGCGGGTGAAATTCCCTCCTGCAGGGGGACTTCGCTGAAGTCCTTCTTGCGCATCCGCTCCAGCACGGCTCCCCAGATCTTGGTGTTGCCGCCGCGGGCGTAGGTGGTCTGGGGGGGGAAGGGGTCACCGTCCGGGCCGAACCAGCGTTCGTTTTTGGGGTGATAGCGGTCCTTGCGGAACAGATCCACGTCGGCGACGTTCTGATCCTCGAGGGCCATGGCGCCACCGCGCTCCAGCACCAGGACGGATTTGCCTTGGCGGCTCAGAGCGCCGGCCAGGGTGCCACCACCGGCGCCGCTGCCGATGACGATGACGTCGTAATGGCGGTCGTCGATGATCATGGGATTACTGCCAGACGTAGATCAGAAGGAAAAGAAGGATCCAGATCACATCGACGAAGTGCCAGAACAGGCTCACCGAGGCAACGCCCATCTCGCCTTTGTCGTAGTTCCCGGGAACAAACGAACGCACCAACATCAGGCCCATCAGCAGGATGCCGGTGATCACGTGCAGCCCGTGAAAACCGGTGAGCAGATAGAACATTCCGCCGAACACACCGCTGGTGAGGCTGAAGCTGAGTTCGGACCATTCGATGTACTGGCCGTAAACGAAGTAGGTGCCCATCGCCATGGTGAGCAGCCACACCGCCCGGAAGCCCCAGAGGTTGCCCTTG
>CAJWIC010000085.1 GCA_913040905.1 uncultured Synechococcus sp.
GCGTACTCCAGATAGGAGCGTGACATCTCGTTGCGAAGATCCGCCTGAATGATTCGATCGTCGGAATCGCCGGGACCGCCGCCTCCTGGCCCCACAGAATCCGCCATACAAACGATGCACCACCGCTCTTCAGTTTATCTCCGCGGAGGGATCAGGACTGAAAACCTCCGATAAACTCCGGACCATCGATCTGGATGTGATGGGACCCATCGACGACGCACAGACCAACGTCGAGAACGTCAGTCCCACGCCTGCTCCAACGCCCTCTGTCGCACCTGAGCCAGTGCCTGCGGCTCCCGAGCCCACCCCAGACCCAGCCATTGCCGAAACCGTCACGATCCCAGCTGACGCTGATGCTGCAGGAGGGGAATGGGATCTGTTGAAGGACAAGCTCCAGGACTGGGTCAACACAGACCAGCTGCGCAACCAGTGGATCCAACTGAAGGGCCCACTGCGACTGCTCGGAGGCTTGATCGCCCTGATCATCGTCCTCCAGATTTACGGAGGCATCCTTCACATCATCGATGCTCTGCCTCTGGCCTCGGGGTTGTTTGAGCTGGCAGGCGTGATCTGGGTTGCCAATTTCTCGATTCGAAATCTGGTTCGCAGCAGCGACCGCACAAAGGTTTTGGCTGATCTTGCGGCCCGCTGGCAGAAGGTGGTCGGGGGCTGAGCACAGTTCGCCGCAACCCGATTGGTAGCTTGATCAGACTTCATCAAGACGCGCGGTGGACATTCAGCTCGGACGCTCCAAGACCGTTCGCCGGGCCTATGGAATTGATGAAATTGCCCTCGTGCCCGGAGGCAGGACTGTCGATCCTGATGTGACCGACACGCGCTGGTCCCTCGGCGGTATCGAGCGAGAGATCCCGATCATCGCCAGTGCCATGGACGGTGTGGTTGATGTGGAGATGGCTGTGCGGCTCTCCAAACTCGGGGCCCTTGGAGTCCTGAACCTGGAGGGAGTCCAGACCCGTTACGAGGATCCCAACGAAGTTCTCGATCGGATTGCAGCCGTTGGCAAGGACGAATTCGTCCCCTTGATGCAGGAGATCTACAGCCAGCCGGTGCAGGAAAGCCTGATCCGCAAACGCATCGAGGACATCAAGGCCCATGGAGGGATCGCCGCAGTCAGTGGAACACCTGTCGCTGCTCTGCGTTTCGGCAAAGCCATCGCCGAGGCGGGCGCCGATCTCTTCTTCGTGCAAGCCACGGTGGTATCAACCAATCACATCGGCCCCGAGGGACAGGAGACACTTGATCTCGAGGCGCTGTGCCGTGACATGGGCGTCCCCGTGATCATCGGCAATTGCGTGACCTACGACGTGGCCCTTCAGCTGATGCGAGCGGGAGCTGCAGGCGTGATGGTCGGAATCGGACCGGGAGCAGCTTGCACCTCTCGCGGCGTTCTCGGTGTCGGCATTCCTCAGGCCACAGCTGTGTCGGACTGTGCAGCTGCCCGTGCTGACTATGAGAAGGAAACAGGCCGCTACGTACCGATCGTCGCCGATGGGGGGATCGTGACCGGAGGCGACATCTGCAAGTGCATTGCCTGCGGAGCTGACGCCGTGATGATCGGCTCGCCGATCGCTCGAGCCGAAGAAGCGCCAGGTCGCGGTTTCCACTGGGGGATGGCCACGCCAAGTCCGGTGTTGCCACGCGGAACACGCATCAACGTGGGCAACACCGGAAGCATCGAACGGATTCTCAGAGGTCCAGCGAAACTCGACGATGGAACCCATAACCTGCTGGGTTGTCTCAAGACCTCCATGGGCACCCTCGGCGCACGCACCATCCGGGACATGCAGAACGTGGAAGTTGTCGTGGCCCCTTCACTGCTGACAGAGGGCAAGGTTTACCAAAAAGCTCAGCACCTCGGGATGGGCAAATAAGTGAGGGCTAATGTGAGGAGTGTGCGGGCCATGCCCACACACTCCTCACACCCCCCGGCCCGACGCGCTCGGGCTTTCACTCTTCCTGCGAGAACCATCACAGTTCCCATCACTGCAGTGATCTGGGCTGTTGACACGGTTCAAAGTTGCTAAATTTCATTCACATCATTTCGACCATATGTCCAGCGCCGCTGCGGTCACTGACGCCTCTTTCGAGCAGGACGTCCTGCAGAGCGACATCCCGGTATTGGTCGACTTCTGGGCACCTTGGTGTGGCCCTTGCCGCATGGTGGCTCCCATCGTTGAAGAGATTGCCAAGGAATTCGACGGTCAAATCAAGGTCTTCAAGTTGAATACTGACGAAAATCCCAATGTCGCTAGCCAATACGGCATTCGCAGCATCCCGACTCTGATGGTCTTCAAAGGTGGGCAGAAGGTCGACACCGTTGTGGGAGCTGTTCCCAAGGCCACCCTCTCAGGCACGATTTCGAAATATCTCTGAGCCCGGATTTACAAGCTGGAGGCATCTGATTGGGACTGAATCTCGGTCTGATCGATTACGGGATGGGCAATCTCCACTCCGTGGAGAAAGCGTTTAATCGTCTGGGTTACCAGCCTGTTCGCGTCGGCTGTTCTGACGATCTCGACCATTGCGATGCCCTTGTTCTGCCAGGGGTTGGTTCGTTCGACCCAGCCATGGAAAATCTCCACTCGACCGGGTTGGTTCCCGATCTCAAGCGCTGGAATGAGGCCGATCGTCCAATGCTTGGCATTTGCCTGGGCCTTCAATTGTTGTTCGAGTCGAGTCGCGAAGGCCGTCTTCAGGGACTTGGGTTCATCCAAGGCCAGGTGGAACGTTTGCCCGTTGAACAAGGCGCCAGGATCCCTCACATGGGATGGGCTCCCCTGGAGCTGAAACGTGCCAACCCCATGCTCGGTCCGTCGGACCCTCTGGCTTGGGTCTATTTCGTTCACAGCTACGCAGCTGTTCCGAAGCAGCCCGAAACGCTGGTTGCCTCGGCTCCATACGGGAGCTCCTCCGTCACCGCGATGGTGTGGCAACGCCGTTTAGGGGCCTGCCAATTCCATCCGGAAAAATCCTCAGACAGCGGAAGCGCCATGATTGAACGCTGGCTGGCTTGGCTTCAACAAGGCGCCCCGATCTGCCCATGAATGGATCAGGGCAATTGCGCCTGATCAGTGGGCGACGCTTGCTGAGCCCAAGGGGAAACGGAACGCGACCGACCACAGCCCGTGTCCGGGAGGCAGTGATGAACATTGTCCGTCCACGCCTGATGGATTGCCGCTGGCTTGACCTGTGCAGCGGCAGTGGCGTGATGGCCTGTGAAGCCATTGAACGGGGAGCTCGCGCGGTGACCGCGGTCGAGAAAGATCCACGCTGCGCCAGCATCTGCAAACGCAATCTGGAGGATGTCGCCAAAGCACATTCGGGTCGAACCGAGGTGACAGTGATCAAACGAGATTTACTGCTTTGGTTGAAACAGGATTGTGGCGGGATCGGATATGACCTGATCTATTTCGATCCCCCCTACGACGGAGGGTTGTACCAACAGACCCTCTCGCTGCTCGGTGAACAGTGTTGGCTGCAGCCCGATGGCTTGTTGATCTGTGAACATCGATCCGACCAACCTCCAGATCCCGGGGAGAACTGGATCGAGGTGGATCGACGTCGCTACGGGAACAGCTCGCTTGTGATGATCAGCCGCCGAGAGCGCTGCCACCGCGACGGTACTGATTCCAGGCAGCCACAAACAAGCCCAGAAGCGTGACAGGGATCAGACCCAGAACAATGCCGCAGAGCAGAGGTTCGATCATGAGAGGTCGCACCAAGAAGCAGGATTAAGCACAATTCTTCCATGAGCAAACCTCTGTCGTGATCGAGCCGACATCAACTGCAGCGGAACAACAGGAGTCCGGCAGAGGATTGATCACGGCACTCGTGGTGCTCGCTGCATCGGCTTGCGCTGTTCTCCTGGTCTGGATGATCAACGGTGCACAACAGGATCCCTACGTCAGAGCCAGCCTTGAACTGCAAGGGGATCCCGACCATGGGGGGCAGTTGTTCCGGATCAACTGTGCCGGTTGCCACGGGCTGGCAGGGCAAGGGCTGCTGGCACCCAAACTGGCCGGCATCAGCGATCGGATGCGCGATCCAGCCTTGATTCATCAGATCGTGAGTGGTGACACCCCGCCCATGCCGAGTTTCCAGATGGAGCCGGCATCAATGGCTGACCTGCTCAGTCATCTGCGCAGCCTGAGTTGACCATCTCGGTTGTCCTGGTTGAGCCGGCCGGCCCACTGAACATCGGAAGTGTGGCCAGGCTTTGCGCCAATTTCGGTGTTGATTCACTGCGTCTGGTCAATCCCCGTTGCGAGGTTCTCTGTGATGAGGCGTTGCGGATGGCCGTCCATGCAGCCCCTGTCCTGCGGCAGGCAACCATTCATCCCGATCTCCAGTCCGCCATCAGTGATTGCAAGCGGGTGATTGCCACCTGTGGCCGTCTGGATCATGGACTCATACCGCTGCAGCCCCCCGATGCAGCGATCCAGTGGTTGCTGGCCGGAAATCCCCCCTACGCGATGGTTTTTGGCCGAGAAGACCGCGGCCTCACCAACGATGAACTAAGGCTGTGCCAGCGGGTTCTGACACTGCACAGCCAGGCGGCCTATCCCTCACTGAATCTTTCCCATGCGGTGGCTGTGGTGCTGCACGACCTGGCACGTCATCAACTGAAGGAGCATGCCCTCACGGAGAAGGATCCGGCGCCGGCACCGCAGCTGACCGGGTTGCTGGACGATGCCGCTGATCTGTTGCAGGAGGCTGGATTTCTGCTGCCCCACACCCGGGCAGCCCGCATGGGCAAAGTGCGAGATCTGCTGCAACGCGCCGCCTGCAGAACCGAGGAGGTCGCGTTGTTCCGAGGCATGGTGCGCCAAGTTCGCTGGGCCATCCGCGCCGACCGCCCCTAACCTCACGCGAGAAACAGATCACGACGCGCTTGAGCAGCAGCCGTCCCTCTCGACGTTCTCCAGGATGGGGAACTCCGGCGCGCCTTCTCCTGCGATTGATGGTGCTGGGGGTTGGACTTGGCGTGCTGACGGGGTCAGCGCTGCGCTGGTTCGCCCCGCAGGTTCAACGCCAGACCCTCAACCTGCCGGGCTGGTTCAAGCTGCCCGAAACCGTTGACGCGGAGACGTCAGTCCAAGACAGACCGGAACTGACCCAAAAACCGGTTGTCAGTCGTTTCCAGCCAACCCGCGAAATTCCTGAACTCTCCTCCCGCTGGCGTGCCATCGCGGCCGCACACAAGGATCTTGAGGCCAGCGCGTACATGCTGATCCTCGACGACGGCCGATTCGCCCAGATGAATGCCGATCGCCCGATGCCGGCGGCCAGTTCCATCAAAACGCCGATCCTGCTGACAGCACTCCAACGGGTCGACACCGGCGATCTGCACTGGAATGAGCCGCTTGTGCTGACCAAGGAACTCGTGGGAGGTGGTGCGGGGTGGATGGCATCACGCCCCCTCGGAAGCCGTTTCCCGGCCCGCGTCGCCGCCACTGAAATGATTCGTGTCAGCGATAATTCCGCCACGAACCTTCTGATCGAGCGGGTGGGTGGTCAGCAGACCATCAATCAGCGGTTCCGGGATCTCGGTTTAACCGCCACCGAGATCAACGACTGGCTTCCCGATCTGGACGGCACCAACACCACGAGTGCCCATGACCTCAGCCGCAGCATTGCCCTGGTCGACACCGGGGAAGCCCTGAGCCTTCGCAGCCGCGATCTCTTCCGCGAGATCATGGCCACCTCCGTGACCAACACACTTCTGCCAACGGGATTGTTGAAGGGGCTCGGCGGTGCCCAGGGCGCCCCTGATCCCAACCTCGCCAGTCAGGGTTATCGCGTTTACAACAAGACCGGTGACATCGGTATTGCCTATGCCGATGCCGGCTTGATTGAACTGCCCGATGGGCGCCGTGCCGTTGCGGGTTTTCTGGTGAAGGGTCCGTTCAACGACCCCAGGTCCACCAACCTGATCCGTGCCATGGCAGCAGCCATGGCCCCCTACCTCAAGCCAGAGCCGGCTCCACCTCGAAGGGTCGCCTCCCCTCCAATTGATTCCGCGCCATGAGATCACTGCTTCTGCTTGGTGCCGTGCTCGCCGGCCTCGTCGCGGGAGTGCCCCCATCTGTTGCCGACGACATCATCCGCCGGCAACAGAGCATCCGATCGCTTCCGGGGCAACTGGATGCCGTGCTGATGGTGAACGACAACAACCCGGAGCTGATCAAGGAAGACGGCATCCTTCTCTCCACCTTTCCCAACGGCGGCGATGCTTCCATCTCCGTGGACCTGAACGGCCGTTTCGATCTGTTCAGCCATCACGTC
>CAJWIC010000086.1 GCA_913040905.1 uncultured Synechococcus sp.
GGAGGACAGCAGTTGGGCAAGGTGATTGGGCTGATGCCGCTTCAGCACCTGAAGGATCCAACCCGGAGCCCAGTCGCAGCCTGCACGATCGAACGGCGCAACAACATCCGAGCCAAGACTGACAAGGTCGGCGGACCTTGCTTCCAGGGACTTGATCAGTGATCGACGCTGACGGGGAGATCCCTTCGCCAGGCGGTCGATCAGCTGCTCAGGAGTTGCAGTTGAGGTGGGTGTTGAGCCGGAGAGCATGAGTCGCAACCGGCCCTGTCTGGCGCGGCGTTGGCCCACTATGTCAGGCATGGGAGAACCCCAGCACCTCACGATCGATCAGCTACGCCAGCGGCGGGGTCCGCTGGTGGATGTGCGCAGCCCATCGGAATTCGAAAAAGGACATTGGCCGGGGGCCATCAATATCCCGCTGTTCAGCGATGACGAAAGGGCTGAGGTCGGCACCAGCTACAAGCAGCAGGGGCGGTTGCCTGCCATCCATCTGGGACTGTCCATCACGGGGCCAAAGCTTTCCACCCTTGCTCGAGAGCTGGAACGACTGCGAGGCCAGGGGACTCCAAGGTTTTATTGCTGGAGAGGTGGCATGCGCTCCGCCAGCATGGCCTGGCTGGCCAGTCAGATCGATCTGACGCCAACGCTGCTGATCGGCGGCTACAAGGCCTATCGCCGCTGGGCTCAGGACCAGTTCGACCTGACCTGGCCGTTGCGGTTGATGGGAGGCCGCACCGGAACCGGCAAAACGGACCTGCTTCTGGCCTTGCAACAACGCGGTGTCGCCATCGTTGATCTCGAAGGGTTGGCCCACCACCGCGGCAGCAGCTTCGGCGGACTGGGCCTGCCGGACCAACCCAGCACCGAGCATTACGAAAACCGTCTGGCGGAATGTCTCGATCAGCATCGCCAGGCCGGGGCCGAGGCGATCTGGTTGGAAGCTGAAAGCATCCAGGTGGGCCGCTGCCGCATTCCCAAAGCTCTGTTCGATCAGATGCAACAGGCTCCCGTGCTGGAGATTCAGCGCGATCTCAAGGAACGGGTGAACCTCTTGGTGCAGGTGTACGGCCATCAGGGGGGAGCCGCTCTGGCTGAGGCCACCGAACGGATCAGTCGACGATTGGGTCCCCAGCGCACCAAGCAAGCCCTCGAAGCGATTGCCAGAAAAGACTGGGCCGGCGCCTGCCGCGCCACGCTGGACTACTACGACCGTTGTTACGACCATGAACTGGCGCGATCCCCCAGACGCGACGTAATCGATCTATCCGGACTCAGTGCTGATCAAGCCGCCCAGAACCTGATTGACCGGGGGTTTGTTCAAATCCCTGATTAAGATCGCCCTCAAATCTGGTTCGAGAGCGACGTGAGCAAAGCAGCGATTCAGTTCTTTCGTGGCGTCAACGAGCCGGTCGTCCCAGATATCCGTCTGACCCGCAGCCGTGATGGGCGCACCGGTCAGGCCACCTTCCGTTTCGAACAGCCCGCTGCCATTGCTCCCGAAACGATGGGTGACATCACCGGAATGTGGATGGTGGATGAAGAAGGAGAGATGGTCACAAGAGAAATCAACGGCAAATTCGTGAACGGCACAGCGAGTGCCCTTGAAGCCGTCTACTCATGGAAATCCGAACAGGACTTCGAACGGTTCATGCGCTTCGCTCAGCGCTACGCCGATGCCAACGGCCTCGGTTATTCACAAAAACAAGATTTCGATCAAACTGACGGAGGCTCCAACACTGAGGCTTGAGTTTTCCCCAGGCACTCTCCCTCGCAGCACTGATCGCTGTAGGTCTCATCCTGTGGAGCTTGAGGCAATGGTTGCTGCTGTTGTTTGCCGCCATCGTCCTGGCGCTAGCACTTTGCAGCCTTGTGGAAGCAGTGCAGCGGGGTTTCCCGATGCGACGTTCCCTGGCCTTGCTGGCCAGTGTCTGTGGACTGGGGCTCGTGCTGGCTGTGCTGTTGGTGGTGCTGGTGCCACCGTTTGTTGATGAATTCGCCCTGCTGCTTGAAAAACTCCCCCAGGCGGCCCAGACACTGCTAGAGCTCGCCCTGAACGGTCTTGATCAGGTCAGCGACGTGCTCTACGGCGTCGATGCGATGCCAGATCTGGACCAACTGGGCCGGGGGAGCCCATCGATCCTGCCCGACAGTTCAACCCTGGCCTCAGGGGTGGGCAGCGGCCTGATCGGATTGATCGGACTGGCCGGAAACCTCGGCAGCGCCGGGCTGAGTCTGCTGTTTGTTGTAGCGGCCGCACTGATGGTGGCCGTTCAACCGCAGGCCTACCGCCAGGTGGCCATTCAGCTGGTGCCCTCCTTCTATCGGCGGCGGGCCAACCAGATCCTCACGCTGTGTGGTGAAGCCCTCAACAGCTGGATGGTGGGTGTGGGCATCAGCTCCCTCGCCGTGTTTCTGCTCTGCTGGATCACCCTCTCGCTTCTTGGGGTGAAGCTCGTCCTGGCCAATGCCCTGCTGGCCGGTGTGCTGAATCTGATTCCCAACGTCGGTCCCACCATGAGCACGGTGTTTCCCATGGCGGTGGCCCTGCTGGATGCCCCCTGGAAAGCGGCGGCTGTTCTTGGCGCTTACGTGGTGATTCAGAACCTGGAGAGCTATGTGATCACCCCCTCGGTGATGCACCACCAGGTGAAGCTCCTGCCAGGCCTCACCCTGGCTGCTCAGGTGTTGTTCACCGTGGTGTTCGGCCCCCTGGGCTTGTTGATGGCCCTGCCCCTTGCCGTGGTGATGCAGGTGTTGATCGCCGAGGTGTTGATCAAAGATGTCCTTAACCGCTGGTCAACAGTGAGGCTGCGCACATGAATGCGCAATCGATTCTGCTGAGCCTCACCTTCGTTGTGCTGGCGCTGCTGATCTGGCAGCTGCGCTGGGTGCTGCTGGTGCTGTTCGGCGCCGTGGTCGTTGCCGTCGCTCTGGATGTGCTGATCCATCAGCTGCAGAACCGCTTCCGTCTGTCCCGGCCTCAGGCCTTGCTGGCCGTGTTGACCGGTCTGCTGATGGCAGGTCTGTTGATGGGCCAACTGCTGTTGCCGGAACTGATCACCCAGACCCAGCAACTGGGAAGGGATCTCCCTGAACTGTTCAACAAACTTTCCGGGTGGCTTGGGGACGATCCTCGATTCTCCGCGCTGAATCAGACCCTGAGCTCCGGTGCGAGTCCTGAAAGCCTGCAATCAGTGGGCCGTCAGTTACTTGGTGTGGCCGGCGGCGCTGCGAACTCGCTGATCCAGGTGCTGCTGATGGCTCTGCTGGCCATCCTGCTGGCTCTAGACCCCTCCTCCCACCGGGGCATGGTTGTCTCCATCACGCCGCGTCCAGCGCGGGACCAGATGATCCAGCTGCTGGACGAAAGCCGCCAGGCCCTCGGCGGATGGCTGACGGGAATGACCCTGTCTGCCACGACGGTGTTTCTGCTCACCTGGGGTGGACTGCTGCTGCTCAAGGCCCCCCTGGCACTCCTCAGCGCCCTGGTGTGCGGACTATTGACCTTTGTTCCCACCATCGGACCAACCGCTGCGACATTGCTGCCCACAGGACTGGCACTCCTGCAATCACCTCAGCTTGTGGTGTCTGTGCTGGTGTTTCGGTTGATCTTGCAGAACCTTGAGGCCTTTCTGCTGACACCGCTCCTGCTGCGAAAAACCGTGAATCTGCTACCGACCGTTGCTCTGATGGCCCAGCTCAGCCTGGGTGCCCTGCTGGGACTGCCAGGCGTGCTGCTGGCACTGCCACTTGTCGTCGTCCTGCAGGTGTTGATGCAACGGGTGGTGGTGCAGCAGGTGATGGACCGCTGGTCCTGATCAGCGCTCAGTTCGACTCAGGCCAAGGTTGCGTTGTTGTGAGCACAGATTTCAAGGACGTGATGGAAGAAAAACCCTGATCCCAAAATTCCCTGGAACATCACGTGCGGCGCCAGACCGCGCTGCCTAAAAAGAGGTCCTGTGACGCTCGACTGACGATCGGGTGAGCGTCGCAGCAGCATCGAGAGAGCGACTCGTTAGCTGGCAGATGACGGTCCCTGCGGCTTTGCATGGCTCGACAGGGGCTGTTTCTGCGCCTTCACATCCGCTTCCAATGACAAGAAACATTCTTACCTCCTTCAATCGCTCGGGGGAAACAGGCGCGTCCTGGCTCTCTCTCGGTTCCGCGGTCATTGGCGGGGCGGCATCAGCCGTTGAAAGGATTTGATCAGTTGATGAATTGATTCGTTGATCGCAAATGATTTGCACGTGAGAACCCTCTCTCAACAACAATCCAACCCTTGATTCTCAGGCTTTCGCTGCAGCCTCATCGTTGATGTTCACCATTGTGGTTTTCAGGTTTCCGATATCCAAAGGGCCCTCTGCACTGCACCAAACTGCACTCGACCAGCTCAATCCTTCACGATAAATGTTGTCTGATACACCCACATGCCAATAACAATCAAGATCCGGAACATCAACGAAACACTGTGACCAGTCGTTCTCCCCATCAAGGAACCTGAACCTGGACCCACAGCACTGCTGCAAAGATCACTGTGATCAGCTCTTGACGCTGAATTCCCTCCCCCGCGGTCCCATACGGTGGATCGTGTCGACCCGGACAGCCTGCCTTGGATGTGATCTTCAATTTCAGCCGCTACGACGAGCTGAGACAGGCTGTGCTGCAACTGGTTCGCGAAAATCTTGACCCCGAGCTGCTCTACGAGGAGGCGGAAGAGCTGTTTGAGTCTTGGTGGGCATCCAATGCCTCAGACGGCCATTGGAACGACGAGGTCAAACGTCGGATCTGGGCATCCATCTGGAATGAATTCGGCGCCAGAACCGCTCAGGCGTAACGACGCCACAACGACGGAGATCCGATCAGTACGGTGACAGCCAGCACGTGATGACGCATGGCGAAAAGCAGGCTGGTGAGGGTGAAGTGATCCAGCAAGAGCAGGATCTCGGTTCTCAGATCTGCCAACGCCAACATCACTAGCAACAAAGGCCACCACTGTGCTGAACGATGAACAATCCCCGGTTGCTGACGTTCAGGCTTCGGCACGGGGCTCCCAGAGAGTGAGCATGGAGGGAGCCAAGGCAATGCTCGACCAACTGCCCACCACCACCCCAAGGGCCAGAGCGATGGCAAACCAATAGAGGGTGGCTCCGCCAAAAAAGATCAGGGCCAGTAAGGGCAGCAATGTGGTGCCACTTGTGTACAGGGTGCGGGTCAGGGTGGCCGACACAGCCTGATCAACCTGCTCAGATAACCCAAGGCCTGCACCATCACGGGCCCGCTCACGGATCCGATCGAACACCACCACCGTGTCGTTGACGGAATACCCCGCAATGGTGAGCAGAGCCACGGCAAAGAGGCTGTCCACCTCGAGCTGCATCACCAGTCCCAGCCAGGCGAAGACACCAGAGACAATGATCACGTCATGGGCCAGGGCCACTAGGGCCAGAAAGGCATAGCGGCCGTCATAGCGGAAGGAGATGTAGAGGGCGATTCCGCTGAACGCCACCACAAGCGAGATCAGCGTGCTGCGCAGCAACTGCCGCCCAAGGCTCGGTCCGATCGTGTCAACGGACTGTCCACCGGACACAAAGGGGCCTGCAATCGGTTCAACCGCAGCAATCAGGGCCTGCCCTTGAGCCGCCGTCAACGTGGGCACACGCAGCACCAGCGATTCACCTCCATCGAGCAACTGGACCCGTGCTGAACGCAGATTGGGAGCGGGCTCGTCGTCCTCGACCGGCAGTGTTAACGACCGAACGGGGCTGGAGACCGCAATGGATTTGAGGTCCCGACAGCTCTCGCCGCAGTCGCGCTCCAACTGGATCTGCGTTCCCCCCGTGAAATCGAGCCCGGGACGCAACGGTGCGGCAATCTCAGGAGTCAGCCAGCAGCTGATCAGACCCACCAAGGCCAGCAGCACCGTGAGCCCCGAGACCCACCAGACCCGTCGTCGGGAGGCGCTTAAGGGCAGGCGCAAAACGACAGTTGTGTCGGGTGTGGAAGCAACCATCGATCAAGCGGTCGTGGAGGGACGTTGTCCCTGAGCAATGAAATTGGTGGGTTGGCGCAGGCCGGCGTAGCCCATCAGGAAACGCAGCAGCGTGCGGGTGCAGGTGAGCGCCGTGAACAGGCTCAGCAACACACCGATGCCGAGGGTTGCGGCGAATCCCTTCACCAGTCCGGTACCGAGAAAGAACAGCGCCGCACAACTGATCAATGTGGTGAGGTGACCATCGAGAATCGAACTGAAGGCTTCCGAGAAGCCAGTGTCGATCGAGCGGATCAGGGTGTTGCCG
>CAJWIC010000087.1 GCA_913040905.1 uncultured Synechococcus sp.
CTGCTCGGTTGGACCGTCGTCTCTCATTGACGCCTCCGATCTCGATGGACTCACTTTCGTCAGCGGACACGCACAAGGCAATCAGCCTTAACGCTCATTGCCAGAAAAGCAGCAGATCATCCAGGCTGTACCTGGCTTGCTGATGCTGATTACGGTTCAACCGCAGCACCCCAGACCGGTTCCGATTGATCTGCCAACCCTGCTTCATCGGCACAGCGCCTGGTACAGATGCTCTAGGCGGGAATGACTTGTGGCGGCAGCCCCTCCGTCAAGCGGCACGGGAATCAGGTCGCAAGCCACAGCACCAGAAACCAGCCGAAGCGAACGCAGAGATCTCCTCAGGGCCCACCACAAAGGGCTGCTCATCTTGGAGCTTGTTGACCTGAGCTTCGATCACGGATGAATCCTGGTTGTCCTGGGCGGTGCTGCCAACCCACTGATGCAATCGACTGTGTCGTCCTAGCCAAGCTTCTCCCCAGTGAATGCAGACTCTGGGAGCTGCACTCGCTGGAAGGCAGCGTCTTCGCAACAGGAGACATCAACGAATGTTGCGCGCCCCTTGGACTTGAGAGCCAACTGAACAGCCAGCTGCTTGCGGGCCATAGGCCTGAACTGAGTCAACAACGACATGGCCGTCCAGCTGTCAAAGCCGCAGCGGTAGACACAGGTTGTTCCGTCAGAAGCGGTCACACGGACTAGCAGCTTCTCAACCGGATCAAAGTTCTCGTCGTGTTGGGTTTTGATGCTGGCATGAACAATCCAGCAGTTAGGGAACTGGGTACCCACATCCATGAGCCATCGTCCAAGAGCAGGTAGGAACAGCGTCCACCAATGGCGTCAGTGGCACCTGATAGGAAAAGGGTTGTCATCATCGATTGCTGAAGCACTTCGACTTCAACGACGAAACCCGTGAGCCCTTGCGCGATGTTGTCGATACGGGAGGCATCAACAGGCACGATGGATCAGGTCATTGGACTCTCTGACAAAGGACGGTCTCATGACTGAAAACACCCAGAAAAAAGCCACTGAAAAGCGGCGAAGGACGAAGCAGTTGGAGTCATGTATTGACAAGCAGCCCGAAATGCAGCTATGTACTAGTTATCCAATGGGGGCAATCAATGCTGACTGGAAGTGACCTTCTCGCAAAGGTGAAGGAGCTTGGTGACGTTTCCAAGTCAGAGCTCGTAAGAGAGTGCGGCTACGTATCTGAAAAGAAGGATGGCGGTGATCGCCTGAACTTCACTGCGTTCTACGAGGCTCTGCTTGAAGCCAAGGGCGTTAACCTGAGCAGCGGTGGCGCTGCAATTGGCAAGGGAGGCCGCAAGCTGAGCTATGTTGCCAAGGTGCAGGGCAACGGCAACCTGTTAATTGGCAAGGCCTACACCGCACTGTTAGATTTAAAGGTTGGCGATGAGTTCGACATCAAGCTTGGGAAGAAAGCTATTCGACTGATTCCTGTTGGCGGCAGTGAGGAAGATGAACTGGCTTCTGATTCCACACAAGAAGAGACCTCCACTGGCAATGAAGCTGAGGAGAGGGTGCTGGTAACCGCTTGATCAGCAACCGCAGAAGTGAGGGTAACGGATACACCTCAGCCCTCAAATCAGTGCCCCGTCTCAAATGAGGCGGGGATTTTTATGGCAGGAGCGATTGAGCCAGTACCAACGAAGCAGACGTCTGAACTCTCGATTATTCAGGTCAGCCGACCTGATCATTTGATCCGTTCTTTAACCTATCAAAAAATCAAAAAAAACAGCAATCATATAGAACTGTCTTCTCGTAGTTTGATCTGGTGTATGGAGCCAAAGAAGTTGAATACGGCCAGGTCAACCTATTCAATGATGACACCACACGGCTCGGTTCAACGACGAAGGAATTGCGTCGTGGCCTCAATCCAGCTGAAGCAATAGGGCCGTCAGCACGTCTTCGGTGTCTTCGCGAAAACAGATCGACTGATCACTGATCTCCGCTGGGACTTCGGGCGAATCGCGATTGATTCGAATCAGCCGATTGGCTTGTGACCGGGAAGTGATCTCCTCCAAGGGCCAACGCACCCACATCGGTGTGCTGAAGCCAGACCCGATGTCAATCGACACGATGCGTGACCTCTGGTGCGTTCTGATCCACTTTTGCCAGGCCAATCGGCCGGCCTCCCAGGGTTCTTCGACAAACCAGCGGGCACAACGTACGTTGAAAAAGACGCGCTCACCGCAGTTGGGGCAGCGGGGGTGCAACGCCATCGGAAGCTTCTGGGTCAGTCGGTCCACCTCGGGCAGCAACGCATCAATCCATGGTTGGCTACTCCAGGTGTCAGTACTGCAAGGAATCCTGCACTGGCCAAGGCTGTAGTCCCCTTGCGGGGTGTAAATCGAGGCTGGGTCGAAGCCGTTGCGCTCAAACAACGCGTCGACGTTGGTGGTCACCACAAACGGATCTTGGAACCGTTCACTCAGTTGTTTCAGTTCCCGGTAGCAGGCGTGTGAGGTTGTGTTGTCGAAACGGGTTTCAGCGACGTTCTGCAGGTAATAGCCCCAGAGAATCTCCTCCCCAAGAGAGAAGTTGGCCATCATCCCGATCTTGCTGGTGATGCCGTACTGGAGCATCCCCGGGTAATCACGGGCAAATTTCTCGGCGCTGGTGAAGTCGTAGCCTGCCGCCGCTGACAAGCCAGCGCCGGCACCAATCAACAATGTGTCGGCGGCATTGATCGCAGTAGCCGCCTGTCGTATCCGTGGGTCGTTGCGGAGATCAGCCATGACGGTGCCCCTCTAAAACCTGCTCATACAAGCTTTCATCCCGACGACTGAAGACATTGAAGATGATGCTTTCAAAGCAATGCTGATGGCTATCCAGCCAGTTGCGAACGCTGCGCACCGCGATCGGACAGGCCAGTTCAGCCGGGAAGCCAAAAACACCTGTGGAAATGCAGCAGAAAGCCAGGCTGCGGATGTCACCGAGCCGATTGGCGAGATCCAAGCAGGCTTTGTAGCTATTGCTTAGTAAACGACTCTCCTTTGCGAGCTGGTCGTCACCGCGATGGATCGGCCCCACCGTATGCAGAACAAACCGGGCAGGCAAGTGGTAAGCCCGCGTGATTTTGGCGATGCCCGTGGGCTCGGGGTGTTCCTGCAGCTGCATGATCTGATGGCAGTCGTCGCGCAACCGCGGCCCAGCGATGGCGTGAATGGCGTTGTCAATGCACGGATGGTTGGGTCTGAAGCATCCCAGCAAGGCTGAGTTGGCCGCATTGACGATGGCATCACAACGCAGGGTTGTGATGTCTCCGCGCCATAGATGGAGCGCACCAGCGCTGCACTGTGCTTTTGGCACCGCATGGGTCGTTCGCTCCTGCGCTTCATCCGCCAGCAACCGATCGATCTCCAGCAGGATCGGTTGGGAAATCGTCTCCGGTGGACGTTGGATCAACAGGCTGTAGAGCCTCAGCCGGGCCCGCTCTGGGGTATCGATCGCATCCCCTGCATCACGGTCAGCGCTGAGTTCTTGGAGCAACTGTTGCACCAACGCCTGACGATCGGAGGGAGCCAGCCGTTGATGTTGGGTCGGCGTGGCACGCCAGGGCGTATCGAGCTGGATCAGGGCTCGGTAATCCTCAAAATCAACAAGTGGTGTCACGAAACGGTTCTGGCCACCGATCTGAGGATGGCTCCAAGCCAAGCCTTTGGCTGCGGTCTTTCTGTTTTGGTGGATCCATGGGCTGAGGCCCTGCGTGACGCCTTGACGCATGGGTCAGACGTGAATGCCTGAACTGCTCCCCGCTGTTTGGCCTCAGCAGAGCGAATGACTAACCCAGAGCTCTGAAAAGAGTTGAGCGCAGACGTCGATCAACAACCCGCTTTGCGACGGGGTCGTTGAGCACGAACTGGCAATCGGTCACCAGATGCGATGGTCCGCCCATCCGTCGTGGTGCCACCGAACCGGTCAGCAGTCGCTGCAGAAGAGATGGCCCAAGACAGCGCAGCAGCAGGGGCTCGAACAGACGCACCACTGCCTGCAGAGACACGGCACTGGTGTGAAAGCGCAGAAAGTCCTCCCAAACAGGGGGAAGATCGCTCCAGGCCAGTGCTTCAGGCGTTTTCAGACGTCGGGTGGGGCTGCCGCCATCCATCTGCTGAACACGATCCAGGATCTGCGCTTCCGGAAAGCTGGCTTCAGTTCCGCATCGATCGCCTCCGGCAGCGCCGCATCCGTGAAGACATGGGGGTAGGGGCTGTCTTCAACCCCATGGATCGACTGGAGGCAACTGAGCCGCTCCATCACCGGAGGGATGCCGATCGTGCGAGCTTCGCAGACCTCAGCTCTTCAGGGCCAGGCAGCGGTGGAGATGGGCAATGGCGTTGTGACGATGGGGATTGCTGCCGTTCGGCCCGATCAACCCGAGCCAGAAACTGCCATCCCCCTGGAACACCAGCACCGGCTTGGCTCCGCCCTTGCCATGGGATTCCAGCAAGGACATGCAGAGTTTTTCGGCCACCTCATGGCCCTTGGGACGCGCACGCAGGCGCCGGAGCAGGGGATCCACCTGGGAGAATGAGACAAAACTGGCCCGGGCTGAATCGGTCACCAGGATCAATCCATCCAGCCACTGCACCTCCTGAAGCAACTCCTCAATCGTGGGAAGCAGCTTCGGGAGCGGGAAGCCCACAGCAGACCTCTTCTTAAACTTGTCTTTAGATTTACGACGCCAGGTAGCTGTGTCGCAAGCGACGCAGAACAAGCTTCACCGTTTCAGCAACAGCATCCCCATCTGACCGGCCACCAGGGAGTGATGTCTGGCCTCTGAAAACCCCACCTCCAGAGCCATGCGCTCCTGTGCCGGGCCATCGGGGAAGCGTTTCAGGCTCTCCTCCAGATAGGCGTACTCCTCCCTCAGGCCTGCCGCAGCGGCCACAGGCACCACTAGCCGTCGCAGATAAAAGCGTTGGAAACTCGCGGCTGGCCCTGGCGCCGTCAAGCGATTGAAATCGAGCACACCAGCCCGTCTCCCGGGTTTCAACAGCCGGGCCATCTCCTTCAACCCCACCGCTGGATCCCTGAGGTTGCGCAGGCCGTAGGCCATCACGATTCCATCAGCCGAGCCATCCGGCAGCCCCGTCGCCAAGGCATCTCCCTGCTGGAACACAACGTTCAGCCAAGGCTGACGGCTTTGACGCTGCCGCGCCAGCTCCAGGGGTGCAGCGGCTGCATCCAGCCCCAGCACCGAGCCACCGGGGCGCACGCGACGCGCCAGCTCCAGGGCGAGATCCCCCGTTCCGCAACAGAGATCAAGCCAGGTCTCACCCGCTGCGGGCCTGAGGAAGCACTGCAACTGTCGCTTCCACTGACGATGCAACCTCAGGCTCAACAGATCATTGAGTTGGTCGTAACGGGAGGCGACCGAATCGAACAGCTGCTCAACCGCAGCGGGGTCTCCTGGTTTCACGGTCGGATCGACAGACCTCGCTGCAGCAGATCCTGCTTGATCTCCTCCACCGTGAGAACACCGTCATGCAGAAGCGAGGCCAGCAGAGCTGCGGAGGCATGCCCTCCCTCCGGCCCCGTCTCCAGCGCCTGCGCGATGTGGTCGATGCAGCCGGCCCCACCGGAAGCGATCACCGGCACCGACACGGCATCCGCCACAGCCCGGGTGAGGGCAAGGTCATAGCCGGCCTGGGTGCCATCACCGTCCATGGAGGTCAGCAGAATTTCTCCGGCACCGAGTTCCGCCACCCGCCGCGCCCAATCCACCGCATCCAGCCCGGTGTTCTCGCGACCTCCCTTGACGAAGACATCCCAGCCATCGCCATCCCTCCGGCGGGCATCGATGGCCACAACAATGCACTGACAGCCAAAGCGATCAGCGCCCTCCCGCACCAACTCGGGACGGCGCACAGCTGAGGAGTTCAAGCTGACCTTGTCTGCCCCAGCTCGCAGCAGATCCGTGATGCCCTCCACCGTGGAAATGCCTCCACCCACGGTGAAAGGAATCGTGACCGATTCGGCGGTGCGTCGCACCATGTCGATCAGAGTGCCGCGTCCTTCATGGCTGGCAGCGATATCAAGGAACACCAGCTCATCGGCTCCGGCTCCGCTGTAGCGACAGGCCAGCTCGACAGGGTCGCCTGCATCGCGCAGACCGACAAAGTTGACGCCCTTCACCACCCGTCCACGGGCAACATCCAGGCAGGGAATCAAA
>CAJWIC010000088.1 GCA_913040905.1 uncultured Synechococcus sp.
CGGCGGCCATCACCAGCAGCGGGTGCACGCCGATGGCCACCGCCACCTCCAGCTTTTTGCCCAGGGCAGCGGCCTTGCGCAGATGGCGGGCTCCGCCCCGCACGCTGAGCCAGTGCACGGTCATCGTGTTCACCGACTGCTTCTGAAGCCGGTAGACGCCCACATTCGGTACGCCGGTTTCCGGATCCTTGGTGATCACCAGCCCGAGCGTGATCACGCCACCCGCATCCCCTGGCCAGGGGCGGATCAGCGGGATGTTGTCGAGGTTGACGGCATCGCCCTTGAAGATCTGCTGCCGGCAGGGGGGCGTCAGATCGCGGTCCGGTTTGGCCTTGACCAGATCCCAGAACACCCGGGCGAACTGCTTGGTTTCGCTCAGTCCCTTGGGAGGGCGGGGTTGCTGCAGCAGGGCCAGCCTGGATCCAAGCTCCTCCAGCTGCTCGGCCCGCTCTAGGCCCATGCTCCACACCACCCGCTCCACGGTGCCGAGGGTGTTCACGGCCACTGGCATCGAGGAGCCGATCACGTTTTCGAACAGCAGGGCTGGCCCCCCCTGGGACAGCACGCGGTCGGCGATGGCCGCCAGCTCAAGATCGGGGTCCACGGGGGCTGTGATCCGCTTCAGCTGTCCTCGCTGATCCAGCAGTTGCAGAAATCCCCGCAGGTCGCGGGTGGCCGGGCCAGATCGGAACAGGGCCATGGAAGCGACGAGAAGATCACAGTCGATCTCGGTACTGTGTCGCACGCCGATGATGAGCGTGGCCATGCAGATTTCCTATTTCCACGTTCCGGCGCAGATGCCGGCGGATGCCAGCCCCGATGCGGCGGTGGTGATCGACGTGCTGCGCGCCACCACCACCATTGCCTGGGCATTGCATCACGGGGCGGAAGCCGTGCAGGCCTTCGCCGATCTCGACGATCTGCAGGCGGCTGCCGAGGCTTGGCCGGCCGACAAGCGACTCCTGCTGGGGGAACGCGGAGGACAGACCCTGGCGGGCTTTGACCTTGGGAATTCCCCTGTAGCGGTGGTGCCCTCCACCGTTGCCGGCAAGCGCCTGTTCATGAGCACCACCAACGGCACCCGCGCTCTGGATCGGGTGCGACAGGTGCCCTTGCTGGTGACCGCTGCGCTGCCAAACCGTGAGGCGGTGGCCCAGCGGCTTCTCAATGAATCACCCGAAACCGTGGTGATTGTGGGCAGCGGTTGGGAGGGGACCTATTCCCTTGAGGATTCCCTGGCGGCAGGCGCTCTGACGGCGCGTTTGCAGGAGTTGAATGGCTCGGTGACGGTTGCTAACGATGAAGCCACTGCGGCTGTGGCCCTCTGGCAGCAGTGGCGTCACGATCCAGAAGCCTGTCTGCGTACCGCCAGCCACGGACAACGGTTGATTCGGCTCGGTGACCATGACGATGACTTCCGCTGCTGTGCCGGTCTGGACCAATTGAGTGTTGTTCCAACGCAACAGTCGCCTGGAGTTCTGCAGGCGATCTGAACGCCCCTAAAGTCCGACTCAATCTCCAGACCCCGTGAACGACTTCCTGGCGGCTGCCGTGCAGCTCACGAGCAGCCAGGATCCGGAAAGCAATTTCAATGCCGCCGAGGAGCAGATCGACCTCGCGGTCCGTCGTGGTGCGGATCTGGTTGGGTTGCCCGAGAACTTCGCCTTCATGGGCGAAGACAGCCGTCGCCTTGAACTGGCGTCCGATCTGGCTGAACGGTGCAGCCGCTTTCTTGTGACGATGGCGCAGCGCTACCAGGTTGTGCTGCTGGGCGGTGGATTCCCAGCACCGGTTGGTGATGGTTCCCGCACGTTGAACCGAGCTGAACTCGTGAATCGGGATGGTCAGCTGCTGGCCCGCTACGACAAGATCCACCTCTTCGATGTCGATCTTCCTGACGGGAACACCTACCGCGAGTCGGCAACGGTGAATCCTGGCCAGTCTCTGCCCCCCGTGGTCGATGTGCCGGGTCTCTGCAAGGTGGGACTGTCCATCTGCTACGACGTCCGCTTTCCTGAGCTCTACAGACATCTCATCGGTGCCGGCGCTGATCTGCTGATGATTCCAGCCGCCTTCACCGCCTTCACCGGAAAGGACCATTGGCAAGTGTTGCTTCAGGCCCGTGCCATCGAGAACACCGCCTACGTGCTGGCGCCGGCACAGACTGGACTGCATTACGGACGTCGACACAGCCATGGTCACGCCATGGTGATTGATCCCTGGGGCACGGTGCTGGCTGATGCCGGTGTGCTGCCCGGTGCTGCGATTGCGCCCGTCAACACGGCGCATCAGGGCCATGTCCGGGATCAGATGCCAAGCCTGCGTCACCGCAGGCCGGCTTTGTTCTGAGGTCGATGCCTGCGGTGACAGCCCGCCGATGGCGCTGCCTTGCACTCGTGGCCTTGCAGCTCTGTCTGCTGCTGCCGTCGCTGCCGGTCAAGGCGGCCAGTGCCCTGGCGGCCTGGGCGCTGACTGAGAACGGCACGCTGCAGTTGCGAACCAGCCGCAATGCCAGGCTCCAGGCCTTTTTTCAGGATGCCAGCGATGGCCGCGGCACCCGCGTCTGGATCGACTTCCCTGGTGAGCTGCGCTTTCCCCGTCGGCTGACGGGTCGCGGTGCGGTCAAGGAGATCCGACTGGGCAAACCCCGAGCCGGGGCCACGCGGTTGGTGGTGGAGTTCCGTCCCGGTGTGGAACTCGATCCCAATCAGCTGAAGCTGAGGGGAACAGCCCCTGACCGCTGGGAACTGACCTTCACCGGTTTGCCCACCCAGGGGCTGGATGATCTGGGTGAGGGTGACCTCTCGGGGCGAGCCACGGCCTGGCTTCCGCCGGGTCGCTTCGCTCCAAGTCGCACACCGGTGGATCCATCCGGTCTGCCCACCGTGACCCGCGGTCGCTACACAATCGTGATCGACCCTGGCCATGGAGGACCTGATCCTGGGGCTGTCGGCATCGGCGGTCTGCGGGAGACCGATGTGGTGCTGGATGTGTCCCTGCAGGTGGCGGCCCTGTTGCGGGCCCGCGGTGTCGACGTGTTGCTGACGCGTACGGCAGATGTGGATGTCGATCTACCGCCGCGGGTTTCCCTGGCCAACCGATCCGCTGCCACAGCCTTCATCAGCATCCATGCCAATGCCCTGAGCATGCGACGCCAGGACGTCAACGGGATTGAGACCTTTTTCTTCTCGGACCCCCGCTCCGGCCGCCTGGCCGGCTATCTGCAGCAGCAGATGATGGACGTGTCTCCCGGGACACCGAACCGCGGCGTGCGCAGGGGGCGCTTCTTCGTGATCCGGCGGACGGTGATGCCGGCCGCATTGGTGGAAATGGGTTTTGTGACCGGTGCGATTGATGCCCCCCGCCTCGCCAGGGCGGAACATCGGCGTCGTTTGGCCCTGGCCCTGGCGACCGGGATCCTCAACTACCTTCGCCAGGAGGTGCGATGACTCCGCGTCTCGGTTTCTTCGACAGTGGCGTGGGGGGACTGACCGTGCTGCGGAGAGTGCTGGAACGCCATGGCTCGGTGTCCTGCGTGTACTTGGGAGATACGGCCCGCGTTCCCTACGGAAACCGTCCGCCAGCGGAGATTCGCCGCATTGCCGCTGAAGTGGTCGGCTGGTTGCGTGATCAGCAGGTGTCGACGGTGGTCATGGCCTGCAATACCACCAACGCTCTGGCCAGGGATGTGGCAGAGGGGCAGGCCGGTGGCCCTGTGATCGGCTTGATCGGCGCCGCGGCGGCGATGGTGGAGACCCGGCGGGTGGGGGTGCTGGCGACTCCAGCCACGGTGGCCTCCGCGGCTTACAGCGCCAGCATCGAAGCGCTCCATCCCGGTGCACTGGTCGTGGAGCAGGCCTGTCCTGCCTTTGTTCCCTTGATTGAGTCCGGTGACTGCAGCAGTGACGAGCTCAGACAGGTGGCCAAGGCCTATCTCGCTCCCCTTCTGGCGGCGTCTGTGGAGACGATTGTGCTCGGTTGCACCCATTACCCGTTGCTGATCCCCCTGTTGAAGCAGTTGCTGCCTGATTCCATTCAGTTGATCGACCCTGCGATCGGTGTGGCCCGCCAATTGGATTCGGTTCTGGGTGTTCCCAGCGCAGCAACCGGCGGCACCCTTGAGCTGTGGCAATGCCGCTTTTGCGTGACTGCGGATCCTGACGGTTTTGCCGATCGCGCCACCCCCTGGCTCGGAGCCCGTCCCGAGGTCCATCTGCAACAGCTGCAGAGCTGAGGCCATCACCACTAGGATCGCGGCGCCGAGGGGTTTCATGGTCACCGTCACCGAGCTGCTGCAACCGGTCGAAACCGATCTAGAAACTCTGCTCGGAGATCTGCGCAGCTTGATTGGTGCCGGTCATCCCATCCTTCAGGCGGCGGCCGAGCACCTCTTCAGTGCAGGTGGCAAGCGTCTGCGTCCCGGCATTGTTCTGCTGCTCTCCCGTGCTCTGGCTGCCGACGGCCAGCTGACGCCTCGGCATCGACGCCTGGCGGAAATCACGGAGATGATCCACACCGCCTCCCTCGTTCATGACGATGTGGTGGATGAGGCATCCACCCGCCGAGGTGTGGACACCGTTCACAGTCGTTTTGATGCGCGGGTTGCGGTTCTTGCCGGTGACTTTCTATTTGCGCAGGCCAGCTGGCATCTGGCCAACCTCGACGACCTCGAGGTGGTGAAGCTGCTCAGCCGCGTGATCATGGATCTGGCGGATGGTGAGGTGAAGCAGGGACTCTTCCGATTTGATACGGCCCAGAGCTTCGAGACTTACCTGGAGAAGAGTTACTGCAAAACCGCTTCGTTGATCGCCAACAGCGCGCGGGCTGCCGGTGTTCTCAGTGACTGCTCGCCCACCGAACTTGATGGCCTTTACCGGTTTGGCCGTCAGTTGGGTCTTGCCTTCCAGGTTGTGGACGACATCCTCGATTTCACCGGCAGCGACCAGCAACTCGGCAAACCAGCTGCCAGTGACCTCGCCAGTGGATATCTCACGGCTCCAACCTTCTATGCCATGGAGGAGCACCCCGGGCTGCAGGCCTTGATTTCCCGCGAGTTCGCTGAGCCCGGCGATCTCGACGATGCCCTTGAGATGGTGCGTTCTTCCCGCGCCATTGCACGTACACGAGAACTTGCGGAAACCTTTGCCAGCGAATCCCGTGATTCGATTGGTTGGATGAAGGATTCCGCCAGCAAGCGGGCCCTGCTGGAGCTGCCCGACTTTGTGCTCAGTCGGCTGTACTGAGCAGCTGCTCCAGAACCACACCCAGACTGTTGATCTGCCTGGGATTCGAATTCAGATCATGACTGGGTGGTTGATCGTTCAGCACCCAGACCTGGCATCCCGCTGCCAGGGCAGCCTCTGTTCCGGCCTGTGAATCCTCGAGGGCCCAACACCTTCTGGGATCCATGCCAAGCCGCGAGGCGGCGAGACGGAAGGGTGCAGGGTCGGGCTTGCCGGCCTGCAGCTCAGGATCATCGCCGTAGACCCGTTCCTGGATGCGTTTCAGCCAGGGGTGGGGCTTTGCTTTG
Source organism: uncultured Synechococcus sp. (assembly GCA_913040905.1). The sequence continues at coordinate 5,531 of CAJWIC010000088.1, forward strand.
AAGGTCACGGCCTCCAGGCTGCTGCTGGTGACCAAGGCCATGGGGATCCCCCTGACATCGCAATGCTCCACCAGCAGTTGTGCGCAGGGCATCGCTTTGGCGTGGGGAAGCAGCGCTCGAACGATCGGTTGTTGAACCGCCAGCAATGCGTCTGCGTCCACCGGATGCGGTAGCCAGCTGCTCACCATGGCGGCGCAGTCGAGGCGACGACGGCCCTTGAGTTGCCGTAACTGATCGTTGCCGAGCTGGGCTCCGAAGTGGGCGGCGGCTTCTGACCAGCCGCGGCTGTGCAATGGCTCGGTGTCGAGCAGCAGTCCATCCAGATCGAACAGGCAAGCGGCGGGCGACGCGGTCAAGGCGATCACCGGAGTCTGATTCCAGTCAAACGCCTCACCAGTCCGACGGATTGATAAGCGAACTGGATTCAGGCCGGTCCCTCTCCTTAGCCTGATCAGTGAGTGCCTCGTCTCTGCTGTGACCGACGCCAATACGACGATCGAAAGCGTTCTGCAGGAGCAGCGGGTGTTCGATCCTCCGGCCGAGGTGGCGGCCGAAGCCCGCATCGGCAGCCTTGAGGCCTATCGCGCCCTGGCGGATGCCGCCAAGGACGACCCCGATCGCTTCTGGGGGG
>CAJWIC010000089.1 GCA_913040905.1 uncultured Synechococcus sp.
GAATAGCGGCGCCACAAGCCGCTGCCTTAACCACTTGGCGACGCCCGCCGCGTCGAGGAGAATCTACCAATTCACGTACCAGTTCACAGGATTGCCGCTCTCCGCCCACCACCGACAAGCTCCCATCGCAGCGGCACTGGCCATCGTCACCACGGTCGGGGTTGCTTTGGGTCTCGTGGTGACCAACCCCTCTCTGAAGGATTACGAGGTGCATGCCGGCGAACAGTTGGTCGCGTATCTATCGGATGAGTTGTGCCAGGGAGCGGGGCTTCCCATGGTGCTGCAGCTGTGGATCCGTGACTGTCCTGGTTTGGTGGCATCACAACAGGCGGCTCTTGCGGCGTTGGCTGTTCGTTTCACGTCACGTCGCAATTTTGGTGTCGCCAGCCTTTACACCACCTCAATCGGTGGGCAGCCGTTGCTTCCGGGGTTGACCTTGCCGGAGGCTGAGATGCTGACCCTCGGTGTTGCCGGCCAGTTTGTGCTGCTGCGAACCGAGACCGACACCAGCAGCTTCGAGTGAGCGGTCTATCTCAGCTGGAGGCCTGGGTGCCACGAAGCCTGCTTCGGCTTCAAAGCGGATCAGTCATCCCAGCTGTCACGGCAGAGGGGCTGACTCCCGTGAGGTTGTCCTGGTCTGACGGGCGCCTTGAGGAACCCGAGCTGCTCAATTCGCCAGCTGATCATCTGAACGCCCTGGTGTTGCCACGATTGGTGGACCCCCATGTGCACCTCGACAAGGCCTTCACCTGGTCGGCCCATCCCAACTTCAGCGGCACCTATGAGGGTGCCCTCGAGGCCAATCTGAAGGAGCACCAGGTCCGTGATCTGGAGGCGGTGCTCTGCAGGGGTGAGAAGGCCATCACCAGGGCCTGTCAGAACGGGTTGCGGGCCCTGCGCAGTCACATCGACAGCCTGGGGCCCGGCGCGGATGCCAGCTGGGAGGCGTTGCAGACGTTGAAGAAGCAATGGCGCCACCAGTTGGAGCTGCAACTGGTGGCCTTGGTGCCCATCGCCCACTGGGCCACCCCTGCAGGAGCTCAGCTGGCCCAGCGCGTGGCGGCTGGTGGTGGGTTGCTGGGGGGGGTTCTGGTTCCCCCCTGCCGCGGGGGCTCCGTTCGCCGGGATCTGAGGGCCCTGTTGCGGCTGGCGGAGGAGCTCGGCTGCGGTATCGACCTTCACATTGACGAGGCGAACCATGGGCCAGCTGAAGGTCTGCTGCAACTCCTGCGAGCGCTCGAGCAGGTTCCCTGCACGCAGCCGATCACCTGCAGCCATGCCAGCAGCCTGGCGTTGTTGTCGCCCAAGCGTTTGCAGCGCCTGGCAGCGCAGATGGCGGCGCATCGGTTGCAGGTGGTGGCGCTGCCATTGACCAATGGCTGGTTGCTGGGCCAGTCGCCGGAAGCGACTCCATTGCGCAGGCCGCTCGCCCCGATCCGGCAGCTGCAGAGGGCAGGCGTTCGAGTGGCGGTGGGTGGTGACAACGTCGCTGACCCGTGGTTTCCAGCAGGAGATTTCGACCCCCTGGCCCTGATGGCCAGTTGCATCCCCCTGGCCCAGTTGGCCCCCTGGCAACGCCTGGGTCTGTCGCCCTTCACCACCGCGGCCGCCGCTGTCATGGGACTGGACTGGGATGGACGGATCGGTGCTGACGCACCTGCCGACCTGATCGTCATGGAGGCGAACAGCTGGTCGGAGGCCTTGCGCCGACCGTCGGAGCGACGGGTGTTGATCGAAGGTCGTTGGTGGCAGCCCGGAAGGCGCTAGACCGCACCTTGTTGGTGCACCGTGGTTGATGGCGTTTTCGCAATCCCTGGCCGCCCTGGTGGCGGAGCTCGCCACCGCCCACGACCTGGAGTTGCTGCAGGGTGCTGCGGATCTGCAGCGCTATTCCAGGGATTACTACGACTATTCCCCGATCCTTCAACCGAGGCTCGCCTCCTGCAAGGGGGATCTTGTGGTCCGGCCCCTGACCGTTTCCGGGGTGGAACGGTTGGCAGCAGCCTGCGGACGCCATGGCGTGCCGCTGACCCTGCGTGGTTCAGGAACCGGCAATTACGGCCAGTCCGTTCCCCTGGAAGGGGGGGTCGTGATGCTGAGCGGGGCGCTGCGGGAGGTGGAGCACCTGGACCCAACCAGCGGTGTGGTGACGGTGCAGCCCGGTTGCCTGATGCGCGATCTCGATCAGCACCTGCGTGCCCATGGCCGTCAGTTGCGGTTGCTGCCCAGCACCTGGCGCAGTGCATCCATCGGCGGCTTTTTGGCCGGTGGCTCCGGCGGCATCGGTTCCATCCGCTGGGGCTTCCTGCGCGATCCAGGCCATCTGCTGGGGGCCGAGATCGTCACGGTTGAACAGGAGCCTCGACGTCTTCAGCTGGATGCTGCCGAGGCGGAAGCGTTGAACCATGCCTACGGCACCAACGGCATCCTCACCCGGTTGAAGCTGGCCACTGCACCTGCGGTGGACTGGCACCAGATCAGCATCGATGTGGACACCTGGGGCGCAGCCGTGGCCCTGCTTCAACGCTGCTGTCGTGCTGCGGTGGAGCTGCACCTGGCAACGTTGCTGGAGCGGTCCGTTCTGGCCTGTCTTCCACCTTGGAGTGGCCCCGAATCAGACCGTCACCGGCTGCTGTTGCTGGTGGCTCCGGATGGTGTGAGCACATTGGCCCGATTGGCGGCGGCATCCGGTGCTGTGCTGCATGACCTTGGTCCTGAGGATCTGGCCGGTGGACAGGGCCTGCGCGAGTTGAGCTGGAACCACACCACCCTGCATATGCGGTCCGCTGATGTGGGCTGGACCTATCTGCAGATGCTGCTGCCGGAACCGGAGCTGCCCGCCATGGAGCAGCTGAAGCAGCGTTGGGGTGATGACTTGCTCTGGCATCTGGAAGGAGTCCGTCAGCAAGGGGGAGCGCGTTTGGCGGCCCTGCCTCTGGTCCGCTGGACCGGCGCTGAGCCATTGCACGCGTTGATGCAGGACTGCCGTGAGCTGGGAGCGGTTCTGTTCAACCCTCACGTGATCACCGTTGAAGATGGCGGCCTCGGAGTGGTCGATGCTGATCAGGTAGCGGCCAAGCAGCGTTTCGACCCCGATGGTCTGCTCAACCCTGGCAAGCTGCGGGGGTGGCTGGAGTCGATCAGCAGCCCAGGCTGTCCAGCGTCGCCACACCCGTCACAGGATTGACTCCGTCGGCGTCGCGACAAAGGCGCCGTTGGTCATCTCGATCCAGCAGGGCATCGCTGAAGTCAGCGCCCTCGATCAGGGCATCACTGAAACTGCTTCCCGAAGCGATGATTCCTGTCAGGACAGCATTGCGAAGATCTGTTCCGACGAAGTCGGCTCGATCCATCAGTGCATCCGACAGGTCGGCACCGCTGAAATTTGCCTCAGCAAAAGCACCTTGGGTGAGGATTGCACCATGGAGGTCAGCGCCGCTGAAATCCGCGCCTCGGCCGACGGCTCCGGCAAACGAGGTGTTGGCCAGATGTTGCCCGTGAAAGTCACCACCGCTCTGGTTGGTCAGGGTGTAGTCCACGGTTTCTTGAAACAAGGCACGGTCCTGAAGGCCCACTCCGGCCGATGTGTCGAGGGCGTCAGCGGGAAGCACCAGGATGAGTAGAGGCAGCAGCAGCGAGAGCAGCAAGGTCGGCATCGATCCGGCGCGCGGGGGCTTCACTCTGCCTGCACCAGCCCTTGCTCGAGCAGATCTCCAATCAAATAAAGGGATCCTGCAAGCACTGGCATCGGTTGAGGCCAGCCGCTGGTCTCCTGGATCCGCTTCAGCGCATCCTCAGCGCTGGAGGCATCCCTGAGCTGATCTCCCCAGTGCGGTTCAGCTTGCATCAGAGCGTCACGCGTCCAGCTGCGGTGATCGGCCACCGGCACGATCCAGGCCTGATCCTGGGGCTGCAACAACAGTTGCAGCATCTTCACCGCCTGTTTGTGGGCCTGGATGCCGAGGATCCAGACAACGCCATTGTCCTGGCCCTGCCAGGATTGCCGTTCCAGGGCCAGTTGCTGCGCGGCAGGCGGGTTGTGGGCGCCGTCGAGAAGCAGCGGGTGGCCCTGCCAGGTCACGGTCTGCAGGCGTCCGTTCCACCGGGCCTTGGCCAATCCAGCCCTGATGACGGGCTCATCAAGACGCCATCCCAGAGGATGCAGGGCCTGCAGAGCGCCATGGGCCACGGCGGCATTGCGGCGCTGCCAATCCCCCGCCAGTCCCAGACACCAGTCGCTGGGTAAGGGATCAACCCACCGCAAAACGGCGTTATTGGCGCTGCAGGTCTTCTCCAGCACCTCCCGCACCGGTGCCGGTTGCTCGGCGCTGATCACCTGCGCGCCGGGGGTGATCACGGCGGCCTTCTCCTCGGCGATGGCCGTCAGGGTGGATCCCAGATGCTCACAGTGGTCGAGGCCGATGCTGGCCATGGCGATCACCGGTCGACAGGGATGGGCGGTGGTGGCATCCAGCCGACCCCCGAGTCCCACCTCCAGCACCAGCAGCTCCACAGCTTCAGTGTGGAAGTGCGCCAGGGCTGCGGCGAGCAGTTGCTCAAAGGGGGTGAGCCGATGTTTGGCACAGAGCTGCTGCTGGGCCAGCAACAGCTGGCGGAGATCCCCCTCGCTGATGGGGACTCCATCGATCGCGATCCGTTCACACCAGCTCACCAGATGGGGTGAGGTGGTGACGCCGCTACGGATGCCGGCTTGCTGGAGTGCTGCGCTGAGGAAGCTGGCAATCGAGCCCTTGCCGTTGGTGCCTGCCACTTGAATGGCGGGAATCTCTCCACAGGGAGATCCAAGGTCCTGAAGGGCATGGCGCATCCGCTCGAGTTGCAGATCCATGCCCCGCAGATCAAAGCGCGGGATCAGTTCCGACAGCTGCTGTTCCGCCACCGTGGCGATCAGGCAAGTCCAGCGAGGGTCGCGTCCAGTCGTCTGAGCAATTGGCGCACCTCATTGGCTGAGATCACCAGGGGCGGCACCATCCTCAGCACCATCGCCCCTGCGGCGACCAGTAGAAGGCGCTGCTCAAGAGCGGCCTTCGCCAGCTGTGGAGCTGTGACACCACAGTCCTGAGCAAGCACCAGGCCCTGAAGCAGGCCCCAGCCGCGCACTCCCGTCAGAACCTTGGGGTAGCGAGAGACGAGCTCCTGGAGTCCCTGCTGCAGCTGCTGGCCACGTTCCTCCACATGACGCAGCAGGCCCCTGCGCTCGATCTCACGGGCCACGGTCAGTCCAGCGGTGCAGGCAAAGGGGTTGCCGCCGAAGGTGCTGGCATGGTCTCCGGGCTCAAACACATCGGCCCCGGCGTTCACCAGCAGGGCGCCGATGGCATGGCCGCCCCCCAGTCCCTTGGCCAGAGTGAAGGCGTCCGGCTCGATTCCGAGTCGTTCATAGCCCCAGAGCTGGCCGCTGCGGCCCATGCCCACCTGCACTTCATCCAGGATCAGCAGGATGTTGCGTTCGCTGCAGAGGGACCGCAGACGTTGGAAAAATCCGACATCCCCCGGGTGAACACCGCCTTCACCCTGAAGGGGTTCCAGCAACACAGCTGCCACCGCCGGTCCATTGGCTTCATGGCGTTCGAGCAGCGACTCGAAGGCAGCAATGTCGTTGTAAGGGAAGTAGTCGAAGCCGTCAACGATCGGTTCAAACCCCTGGTGGTAGCGCGGCTGTCCGGTGGCACTGACGGCCGCAAGGGTGCGGCCATGGAAGCTGGCTGAAGCGGTGAGGATCTGTGGCCGGTCGATGCCGCGTTTCAGGTGACCGTGCTTCCGGGCGAGCTTGATGGCCGCTTCATTGGCTTCGGCTCCGGAGTTGCAGAAAAAAACGCTGTCGGCGCAGCTGTGTTGCACCAACCAGGTGGCCAGGGCCTCCTGTTCTGGAATCCGGTACAGATTGGAAACGTGCTGAAGACGTCGGAGTTGTCGGCTGAGGCTGCGCCGAAGGACACGGTCGCTGTGGCCAAGGGTGTCGGTGGCGATGCCGGCAACGGCATCGAGATAGCGATGACCCCGGTCATCCCAGACCCAGCAACCGCGACCCCTCACCAGCGTGAGAGGGAAACGGTTGTAGGTGTTCATCACCGCCTCTGGATGGGAGCCGGGGGACTTGAACCCCCAAGACCAGTGGCCGGCTGATTTTGAG
>CAJWIC010000090.1 GCA_913040905.1 uncultured Synechococcus sp.
AACAAAGGTTGGACTTTTGTTGCGCGTGTTTACGGCGACACTCGGATGGGCTTATCTCCCAGTCGCTCGCCTGTGTTTCGTGAAAGCGGTTGCCGTGGCTTCCAGGGGGTTGTCCGGCCAGGGATGTTTGGGATAGCGGCCCCGCATCTCGCGGCGGACATCGCTGTAGCTGCCCCGCCAAAAGCCGCCGAGATCGCGGGTCCTCTGCAGGGGCCGGCCCGCGGGAGAGAGCAGTTCCACCGTCACCGTCAGCCGGCTGTCGAGAAGGGTGGGTCCTTCCTCGCAGCCAAACATCTCCTGCAATTTGACGGCGAGCACCACGTCGTCATCCTCGTAGCGCAGCGGCGCCATCCGGCCGGAGGGAATGCTCAGGTGCAGGGGCAGCATCCGATTCAGCTCCTGACGCTGACTCCAGTTCAGATCACCCCAGAGGGCCTCCTGCAGGCTGGTCTCGTCCAGCTCTCCCCAGCTGAGGCAGCCTTCCAAGCTGGGCCCGAGCCACAGCTCGGGAGCTTCGACCAACCTGGTGCGTGCCCGATCAGGCCATGGTTGCCCCAGATGGCGGTGTGCCAGCACCAGGCGACGCCTGAGTTGTTCGCAGCCCTCTGACCATGGCAGCAGCTCAAGCCGACCGGATTCCCTGAAGCGGCTCAGAAGAAGGTCCCGACACTGCTGCGCCGATGGCGCTGGTTGTGCCTCCTGGCGAAGCACCAGTTCCCCTAATTTCAGCTGCCGTTCAGCTCGGATTCGACCGGCGTTGTCATCCCAGACGACCTGATCCAGCCATTCCCCTTGCTGCAGGGCCAGCTTGTCCACCCGCTCACGGCTGAGGGGCAGGGCCAGTTGGATTCTGGTGTCCCGTTGGCCCATGTCCAACCGGGCCACCGCCAGGGCGTCTGATCCGGAAAGGGGGTCCCCAGGGCGAAGGATGGCTCCACGCCCCTGGCGCAGCCGGTAACGCCCCGTTTGTCCGGGGCGTTGCACGGCCAGCCAGCTGGGGAAGGCGGTGAGGATCAGTTGGACGCTGTCGATGCCATGGCTGTCCGGAACGCGATCGATCTCCAGGCGCGCCAGTTGTCGCTCCAGTTGACGGCTCAGCTCCCGCAGGGACCTGCAACGCTTCTGCTGTTGCATGGCCTCCAGTCGGGCTTCCAGGTCGCAGCCCACCGCTGCGACAGGCAACGGATCCCGGTCGCTCAGCAGGGCGGCCAGGTCGCAACCAAGGCGGCTGCAGCCATGGCGCCGAGCTTCCACCATTAACAGGCCAAGCCGAGGGTGAACCCCCAGCCGCGTCAGCTGCTGGCCGATGCCGCTCAAACGACCATCCTGGTTAAGGATGCCAAGGCTCTTGAGCTCCCCTTGCCCCTCCTGCAGGGCCGCTTGCGGTGGTGGATCCAGCCAGGGGAGCGCATCCCCAAGCCCTGCGCCCCATGCCGCCAGCTCCATCACCACCGGCTGGGGGTCCGCCAGCAGCAGTTCCGGTGGACTGAAGGTGGGGCGTCGTTGCTGTTCGGCCGGAGACCACAGCCGGACGCAGCAACCAGGGCCCTGGCGTCCGGCCCTGCCGCGCCGTTGATCTGCGCTCGCGAGGCTGGCGGGAACGGTCTCCAGTCCCTCCATTCCAGTGTTCGGGTCAAAGCGCAGCTGGCGGCTGAGGCCGCTGTCGATCACCAGCCGAACCCCATCAATGGTGACTGAGCTTTCGGCAATGCCGCTGGCCAGAACCAGTTTGCCGTCCAGCTCGGGAGAGCAGCGTTTCAACGCTTCGCTCTGGCGTTCCAGCGGCAGTTGGCCATGGAGGGGGCACACCTGCCAGTGCCGCAGGGCGTTGGCATGGTCCAGCCGTTCCCGACAGCGCTCGATCTCCGCCAGCCCCGGAAGAAACACCAGAACGCCACTGCCCTTGGGTAGATCGAGGGCATGGGTCTCCACCGCGCGGAGCACTTGCTGCGCCAGGGCTTCCTCGGCGCGCGGGGGTTGGTGCAGGGTCTCCACTGGGTGAGCCCGTCCCTCACTGGTCATCACCGTGGCCTCCGGCAGCCGTGCCTGCAGGTCGGCGATGTCCAGCGTGGCCGACATCAGCATCAGGCTCAGGTCCGGCCGCAGCAGAGGGGCTGCCTCCCGCAGCAGCGTCAAGGCCAGGTCGGCATCGCGGCGCCGTTCGTGAAATTCGTCAAACAGCACACAGCTCACCCCCTCCAGGGAGGGATCCGACTGCAGTCGTCGCAGAAACAGCCCATCGGTGATCACCTCCACCTGGGTGCGGGCGGACCGCTGCTGCTCGCCGCGTATGGCAAATCCAATGCGTTCTCCCAGCGGTTCCTTGAGACAGGAGGCCAGACGGGACGCAGCGGCCCGAGCCGCCAGCCGGCGGGGTTCAATCATCCAGATCCGGCCGTCCCGGCGGCTCTGCTCGCCAAGGGCGCCAATCAGGGCGAGGGGGACCCGGGTGGTTTTTCCTGCACCCGGCGGTGCCTGGAGCAGAAGTGTGCTGCCTGGCTGGAACCTGGCGCAGAGCTCAGGCAGGAGCGCATCAATCGGATAGGCCGTCGGCTCCGGGTTGAGCGTCAACGCAGGAGGTTGAGCATCGCCATCAGCAGCAAGCTGCTGATGGCGCCAAGGGCGGCGAGGAGCCGGACCAAGGGGCTGACGGAGAGCACAAGATTGGCCATGAAGAAAACCTTAAAGGCCGTAATCCTTTCGTCCTAGCTCGACTTGGGCGGCTCCGCTGTCGTTGTTCGCACGGCTTCACATCTCGAAGGCCTGAGTGCCTCAGCGCACGTGTCGGGTGCCATCCACTGGGTGGTATTCCTCGCCGGTCAATTCCTCGAAAACAATGGCGGGCAGACCGGTTTCGAACATCGTCTGAAGGGCTTCCTTCAAATAGGGGTTCCAGCCCCCGGTGCTCACCTGGCCATGGCGAACGGTCCAGTCCCAGGTGCCCTGCAGGTCCCTGGGAATGCGCCCCTCGCGATCGCGACGGGCCACCAGATCGAGTGACTCCACCAACCCCACCGTCACAGGTTCTTTGCCGTAGGCGGGGGTGAGGCTCAGCTCCAACCGCACGGGGTCCTCCTTCAGCAGGCGCAGCCGAAAGCGGGGAGGAAGTTTCACCCCTTTGATCACGGCAGCAACGATGCGTGTTTTCTGATCCACTCGGATGTCCCCCGGTCGTTTCCTGGTCGATGCCGGATAAAGGCATCAATGCACCAACTTATTCAGCCCCAGGTCCTGCAGCTTCGTTGGCAGTGTCGTCGTCGCCGCTGAATCGCACGGTCAGCAGGGCTTCATCGGTGATCTTGCCATCGTTGTCCAGCAACTCAGGGTGCACGGTGACCCGTCCGGTTCGATCCTTGGGCTCAGCAATCGGGCCACTGGCGGCGCGGAAGCCTTTGCCCATCACCCGAAAGGCCTGCCAGAGCAGGGCCACAAACAGCGTGCCGTAGAGCAGTGGGAAGAGTGAATTCAGCATCGTGAGCCGGCACGTCCAGCACGCTCATCCTGACGGGCCGCGGGCGGTGTTGGTTGCACCTGGTCACAGATCTGACCGGTCCGGGCTTGATGGCAAGCCAAAACGCTTCCTACGGTCAGAACGGCATTCAACGCTTCCGTGACGTCGATTCCCCCTGCCAAGACCTGCTCGGCCCTTGCCTCGTTGCTCCTCGGTGGCGTTGTTCTTGGTGCGGTGACCCTGCAGGGTGAGTGGCCTGTGTCGTCTCCCGTTCAGGCCAGGCCCTTCTCTGCAGGCGGTTTGTCCCGCCAGTCCTTCGTTGCAGCGGCTGTGGAGCGCAGTGGCCCGGCGGTGGTCACCCTGGAAACGGCGCGAACGGTGACCAGTTCAGGCATGAGGGGCCTGCCGAAGGGGCTGCTGATGGATCCCCTGTTCCGCCATTTCTTCGGCGTTCCGGGTACGGCGCCTCCGCGTTCCAGGGTGCAGCGAGGCCAGGGAAGCGGTGTGATTTTTGACGCTGAGGGGCTGCTGCTGACCAATGCCCATGTCGTGGAAGGGGCCGACACGCTTCAGGTGGGGCTCACCGACGGGCGGAGTGTTGCCGCCAAGGTGGTCGGTAAGGACAGCCTCACGGATCTGGCCGTGGTGCGGTTGGAGGGCAAGGGGCCCTGGCCCACCGCTGCCCTGGGGGACTCCGATCGGTTGAGGGTCGGTGATTGGGCGATTGCGGTTGGCAATCCCTTCGGATTGGAAAACACCGTGACGATGGGCATCATCAGCAACCTCAACCGCAATGTGGCCCAGCTGGGAATTTCCGGAAAGCGCTTGGATCTGATCCAGACCGATGCAGCGATCAACCCCGGCAACTCCGGTGGTCCGCTGCTCAATGCGGAGGGGGAGGTGATCGGCATCAACACCCTGGTCCGCTCAGGCCCTGGCGCTGGGCTGGGTTTTGCGATTCCGATCAACCGGGCACGCAGCATCGCCCAGCAGCTGGTCACCACAGGCCGAGCCAGCCATCCCGTGATCGGAGTGGGCTTGGCGGCGGGCCCTCGAGGCCCCGTGATTCGTTCCGTTCAGCCCGGTACTCCCGCCGCTGCCGCTGGTCTCAAGCCGGATGATGTGATCACCGCCATCAATGATGTGGCAACGACCAGCCCGACGCAGGTGGTTGCCGCTATCGAGCGCATTGGCGTCGGACGGGAGCTGACCTTGTCCATCCGACGAGGCGACACAACAATCCGTGTGTCTTTGATCCCAATGGATCTTGCCGCTCAGGCGTCGTCGTTGTCCCGCAGCTGATCGACGCAGCGGGTGATGCATTCCCCGTCATCGAGGGAACAGGTGGTGATGCATTCGAAGTAGGTCTCCACCGCGTCCCAGGTCTGCTCATGGGAGCCGCCCCCGTGGGAGGCATGGTCATGGCTGCTGGGACGGGGCATCATCGACATCACTGCAGGGATCGGTTTTGTCAGCCTATGCACACGCAATGGCTGGGTAAAGAGAAATGAGTTGTCCTGCCTAAGGGTCTGTGAAGTTTCTCCCTGTTCGGTCAGAACACCGGTCAGGCGGCTTTTTTGCGGCGCTCTTGACGTGCTTTCTGCTTTTCCCGGTTGGCCTTGCGTTTGGCGTCCTGCTCTGCAGCCAATTGTTTCTCCCGTTCTTCGGCTCTTTCCTCCTCCTTTTTCTCGAGGTAATAGGCGTAATCACCCCGATACAGCACCAGCTCGCCATCCCGCAGTTCCACGATCCGATTGGCAACCCTGGAGATGAAGTAACGGTCATGGGAGACCACCAGCACGGCTCCTTCGAACGCACGGATTGCGTCCTCAAGCATCTGTTTGGCAGGGATGTCCAGATGGTTGGTGGGTTCATCGAGCACCAGGAGGTTGCAGGGGCTCAGCAGCATCAGGGCCAGAGCCAGGCGAGCCTTCTCGCCACCGCTGAGCTTGCCTACCTCTTTGAACACGGTGTCGTTGCTGAAGCAGAAATTGCCGAGCAGGGAGCGCACCTGGGTCTGCGTCCAGTCGGGGACCGCTTCGAACATCGTGTCGATGACGGTTTTGCTCAGGTCCAGGGCTTCGGCCTGGTTCTGCTCGAAATAGCGGGCCACCACGTTGTGTTCCCCGAGTCGAGCGCTGCCTTCGTCGGGTGATTCGGCCCCCATCACCAGACGGAGCAGAGTGGATTTTCCAGCTCCATTCGGGCCGACGAAGGCAATGCGATCGCCGCGCTCCACCTCCAGTTCAGCCCCGAGGAAGAGGATCTTGTCCCCATAGCTGTGCGTGAGGTTGTCGATCACCGCCACCTGCGCTCCGGAGCGGGGGGCCGGTGGGAAGCGAAAGCTTGGGCCTGAGACCGATTCGATCGGAGCCTCCACCAGCTCCACTTTGTCGAGCTGTTTCTCGCGGCTTTTGGCCTGGGTGCTGCGGGTGGCGCTGGCGCGGAAACGATCGATGTAGGCCTGCTGGGTGGCGATGTCCTTCTGCTGGCGTTCAAAGGCTGCCTGCGTGGCCTCCCGCTCAAGCTGTTTCTGCTCAAGGTGGGCGGTGTA
>CAJWIC010000091.1 GCA_913040905.1 uncultured Synechococcus sp.
GTCTGCCGTGTAGTCAGAGGCATGTGGGCAGCCAAGCACCTCATAGAAGACATGCCTGAGCTGACCGCCACTAAGACAAAGCTCTACCCAGCGGAGTGGAGTTAAAGCTCTGAATCCGAAGGCATAAGTGAGCAACCGCCTAGGGCAGTCATAAGCAGCCCTAACTAAATAAGCGTGCTTTTTTGCGTGCAGATTGTCGAGGTTCGTTCAAAACCCAGTCAGTCACTCAATCTGTTGCTGCTGGAGGAGCAGCATTTGGCAAAGACTTAGTGGAAAAACGCAGATTTCCGGGAAAAGAGCAACAGGCGCTGGTATCGATCATGTTGAACTTCTAACGTTGAAGTACTGACAACGCTTTCATTGAGCAGATTCACCCTCCATCTCCTGACTGGATTCGCTGTACTGATCAACGCTGGATTTGCCTCAGCACAGACTTTTTTTCGCAAACCACCGACGAATGCAAGGATTCACAACCCTGCTTCGACCGAGATGCAGCGCAATCGAACCACAATCAGCATTGAGGTCCCAGAAGATGCCGGGGCAGAACTTCAAGGCGTTGTTGTTTCCCAGCTGACTAACATTGACGTTTGGGATTGGGGTCGCGAGCAGCCCAAGCTTTATCTCGGACCCTACAACCTACGACGTCGTGGAGTTTCTGGAGCTGCCAAAGTCGCGACTACCGAGAACGACGCAGAAATCATTATTCGCTTTGACCCAGCAATTCAGCCAGGCGAACAAGTCAATATTGTTTTTCGAAGTTTCAATCCCGATGCAGGCATTTACCAGTGGGCTACGACGTTCATACCCAATGGCGTCAATCCGATCACCAGTGACGGACCCACACTAAGAACCTCCGTTTATCGGAACGAATATTTCAGGTGAAACACTTTTGACTGCCATGGCAACATGCCACCATGCAATCTGCGATTAAGGCCATTTCAATCAGCTCATCACTCGGCAACCAATTCTAAATTCTCATCGTCGATACGAATAGGCTGAATTAATTCGCTGGCATCAAAGTCAGATTTTGATATCTGCAATAGCGTGATCGAGGCGATGAAATTTCTCATACTGATTACAAGATCTTCACCGGATTGCTCGATTGAGTATCTACTGCCGAAAGTTCCCTCATCGTATTGAATCAGTTCACCAAGATCATAATCTTTAACGACCGAGCGTCCAGGACTGATAACAAAAACATCATCCCCTGTTCCACCAATCAGGGTATCTTTACCGCCCCCTCCATCAACAAAATCATCCCCTGACCCTGCATCCAAAATATCATTTCCGTCGCCTCCCTGAAGAAGATCGTTGCCAGCACCAGCTTTTAAAACGTCCTTACCAGAGCCACCAATCAAATAGTCGGTACTCTTACCACCAATAAGAAAATCATGGCCCGGGCCACCATCCAGCAAATCTCGGCCATTACGACCAAATATCCGATCTTTGCCACTGCCACCAGTTAGCTGGTCATTACCGTCTTTCCCATCAATGAAATCATCACCCTCTCCGCCATCAATAGTGTCCTGGCCAATGCTGCTCGTCAGCAGATCATCGCCTTGGCCACCCAAAACAAAGGCTCGATTGTCTTCATCCGCCTCATCTCCTTCGTCTAAAGCGGTGAATTGATCAAACAAATCATTACCCCCTCGTCCTTCAAAATACACAAAGCCACTCAAATCAATCAACTCATTGTCTCCCTCATCTCCAACAAAGATCCAGAGAAAATCTTGCTGGTCTGTATTGAGCAGAGTTGTTGTCATGAGGGGGCGAGTGGCTGATCAGGAGAACGATTGATGAGGCCTGCTTGAAGGAGGCCTGATTGGATCAACGGCCGGGAATGATGACAACAACAGAACAGAACCAACTGAAATCAAAACCAAAAGCCCAATTGGTCTGACGAGCGGCTGCTTCTGCAAGGGCGTTCTGCACCTCGGGCAAATTGGCGTGACTCCCCTGGGTGGTCTCAAAACAATGGCCGGACCACAGCAACAGGTTGGACATCGAAAGCGCGGCAAGGTCTTGACGCAGTCGGTCGCACCCTATTGCGAAGATCAGCGATTGCCGACCGAACAGCGCCATGTCCCTGCGTTCCCTGGTGACCCAGCTGCGTGATGCAGCCCTCACTGGCGAACTGCTCCAGCGCAGCCAGCGTGATGAGCGTCTGCTCCTGCGCGGCGCCGGTCGGATCAGCCGTGCACTTCTCGCCAGTGCCCTTGCACAACGCGACAAGAGACCGTTGCTGGTGGTGGTGCCCACCCTTGAAGAAGCCGGTCGCTGGACAACTCTGCTGGAACTGATGGGGTGGAGCAGCGCCAGCCTGTATCCCACCAGTGAGGGATCCCCCTACGAACCCTTTGACCCCACCAGCGAAATCATCTGGGGACAGCTCCAGGTTCTGAGTGAGCTGATCGGTGGTGAAGATCCTGCGACGAAGGCGATCGTGGCCACGGAACGCTGCCTTCAGCCCCACCTGCCGCCACGGACCTCGCTTGAAGCCACCTGTCGCACCCTGAAAAAGGGCGATGAGCTTGACCTGGACGACCTGGCCGAAACCCTGGCCCGCCTCGGATATGAACGGGTCTCCACTATCGACCAGGAGGGAACCTGGAGTCGCCGCGGCGACATCGTCGACATCTACCCGGTCAGCAGTGAACTGCCGGTGCGACTGGAATTCTTCGGGGAAGAGCTGGACAAACTCAGGGAATTTGACCCTGCCACCCAGCGTTCGCTCGATCCGGTGGAGCGGCTGCAGCTGACGCCGACTGGATTCGGACCGCTTGTTGCCGACCAATTGAGGGACACCATGCCGGAAGGCCTGGATCGACTGCTGGGGGATGAGGCCACCGAAGAACTGCTGGAGGGAGGCACACCCGAAGGACTCCGTCGCTTGATGGGGCTGGCCTGGGGGCAACCCGCCTGCCTGCTCGACTATCTGCCGGCCTCTACCGCGGTTGTGATCGATGAGCGCCGTCACGGGCTGGCCCATGGCCAGCAGTGGCTCGATCACGCCATCGACCACCACGGGGACATGGCCAGCGAACTCGGCCTTTCGGATGAGGAACGTGATGCGCTGTGGCCAGCGGTCCTGCAACGCAGCATCGAGGAGGCCTACGGCTTGGCTGAGGCCCACCATGGCTTTGACATGGCCGAATTACTGGAGGAAGACGGCCATCCCAACAGCTTCGACCTCGCCAGTCGTCCGATGCCGGCGTATCCGAATCAGTTCGGCAAGCTGGGCGATCTGATCAAGGGCTTCCAGAAGGAGAAAACCGCGGTCTGGCTGATCTCCGCTCAACCCAGTCGGGCGGTGGCTCTGCTGGAGGAACACGACTGCATCGGCCGCTTCGTTCCCAATCCAGCCGATGCACCGGCCATTGCGCGGTTGATCGAACAGAACACCCCGG
This sequence comes from uncultured Synechococcus sp., assembly GCA_913040905.1. The sequence goes on from CAJWIC010000091.1 coordinate 3,408, forward strand.
TGGCGCTGAAATCTTCCGGCACCGCCGAGTTGGAGGGGTTGCAACTGCCGGCCTGGCGCCTGGCCCTGGTGACGGACCGCGAGTTCTTCGGACAACAGACCCTGGGTTCCAGTGGCTATGTGCGTCGCCGCCGCAAGGCGGCCAGCCGCACGGTGGACCCCAACAAGATGCGGCCAGGGGACTTTGTCGTCCATCGCAACCACGGCATCGGTCGCTTCAAGGCGATGGAGAAGCTGGCGGTGTCAGGCGATGTACGCGATTACCTCGTGGTGCAGTACGCCGATGGAATCCTGCGGGTTGCGGCAGACCAGCTGGGAAGTCTCGGTCGCTACCGGGCTACCAGCGAGACCCCTCCCCAGCTCAGCAAGATGGGCGGGGCCACCTGGACCAAAGCCAAGGAACGGGCCAAGAAAGCGGTCCGCAAGGTGGCGATGGACCTTGTGAAGCTCTACGCAGAGCGGCAGCAGGCCGATGGTTTCGCCTTCCCCAGTGACGGCCCCTGGCAGAACGAACTGGAGGAGTCGTTCCCCTACGAACCGACCCCGGATCAGCTGAAGGCCACCGCCGATGTGAAGCGCGACATGGAAAAAGCCGAGCCGATGGACCGTCTGGTCTGCGGAGATGTCGGCTTCGGCAAGACGGAAGTGGCCATTCGCGCCATCTTCAAAGCGATCACAGCGGGGAAACAGGTGGCCATGCTGGCCCCCACCACCGTGCTGGCCCAACAGCACTGGCGAACCCTGTCCGAACGGTTTGCTCCATACCCGATCAAGGTGGCGCTGTTGAATCGCTTCCGCACGGCATCAGAGCGGAAGACGATCCTTGAGGGCCTCAAGGGGGGCACCATCGATGCGGTGGTCGGCACCCATCAGCTGCTCGGCAAGGGAGCCGCGTTCCAACAACTCGGCTTGCTGGTGGTCGACGAGGAACAGCGCTTCGGTGTTAATCAGAAGGAAAAGATCAAGGTGCTGCGCAAGGACGTCGACGTCCTCACCCTATCGGCGACGCCGATCCCCAGAACGCTGTACATGAGCTTGTCCGGCGTGCGGGAGATGAGCCTGATCACCACTCCACCGCCGCTGCGTCGTCCGATCAAAACCCATCTGGCTGCCTTGGATCCGGAAGCGGTGCGCAGCGCCATCCGTCAGGAGCTGGACCGAGGCGGGCAGGTGTTCTATGTGGTGCCGAGGGTGGAGGGCATCGAGGATGTGGCTGCGGGACTGCGGGAGATGCTGCCCGGCCTGAAACTGCTTGTGGCCCATGGCCAGATGGCGGAAGGCGAACTGGAGAGCGCCATGGTGGCGTTCAACGCCGGGGAAGCCGATGTGATGCTCTGCACCACCATTGTCGAGAGCGGGCTCGACATCCCGCGGGTGAACACGATCCTGATCGAGGATGCCCACCGCTTCGGATTGGCCCAGCTCTACCAGTTGCGCGGGCGTGTAGGGCGCAGTGGCATTCAGGCTCACGCCTGGTTGTTCTATCCCGGCAATGGTTCGCTGAGTGACAACGCACGCCAACGCCTTCGGGCCATTCAGGAGTTCGCCCAGCTCGGCAGCGGCTATCAGCTGGCCATGCGCGACATGGAGATCCGCGGCGTCGGCAACCTTCTGGGGGTGGAGCAGAGCGGCCAGATGGAGACGATCGGTTTCGACCTCTACATGGAAATGCTGCAGGAATCCCTGGCGGAGATTCAGGGCCAGGACATCCCCAGCGTCGACGACACCCAAGTGGATCTTCCCGTCACAGCATTTGTGCCAGCCGACTGGATCACCGATCCCGATGAAAAAATCGCCGCTTACCGCGCTGCGGCCGACTGTCGATCCGGCGAGGCATTGGTGGAACTGGCAGCCGGCTGGGCAGATCGCTACGGGGCGCTGCCGGCGGCGGTGCAATCCCTGTTGCAGTTAATGGAGCTGAAACTGCTGGCCAGACGTTGTGGGGTTTCCCGCATCAAACCGGAGAAGCCCAACATCGTGCTGGAGACTCCGATGGAGGAGCCGGCCTTCCGCCTGCTGCGGCAGGGACTACCACAGCATCTGCATGGTCGCTTGGTGTATCAGAGCGGCAAAGCGCTGCGACACAAGGTGCTGGCACGAGGACTGGGGGTCCTGCCGATGGAGAAGCAACTCGAACAGCTGATGGAATGGCTGCGGTTGATGGCGGGGCAGATCCCCGATGCTGACGGAACCACCGGAGCGCAGAAGCAGGAGGAGCAGGCAAAACGGAACGAGGCGGTCCTGCGGGTGTGAAGGCGTACTCGCATTTCTGAGAAAACTTCCACAGCCGCGCAATTCTTCGTTACATTGGTGGCAATGCAAGGGAGCGGAAATGGGTGAATTCATGGATCTCAACCCAGGCGCCTTTCCTTTGCAGCTGATCAGCGGTGTGGTGTGTACAGCTGCCCTCGGTCTGTATGCGCTCTTTCAACCCGCCTCCGACGACGATGACTCCAACGGAGGCGGTGGTGGTGGGTTAATGCAACCTGTTGCCTGATGATCTCCTTACCTGACTGGAGGAGATGTCAGATAGCCGGTTGAACTTGCCCGGTTCTTTTGTCGGTTTGATCCGACGCCTGATTTGAC
>CAJWIC010000092.1 GCA_913040905.1 uncultured Synechococcus sp.
CCATTGGACGTTGGTGGAACGTCTTGGTGACTACTCGTTGCTGCGCTTCAAGCTGGACACCGGTCGCACCCATCAGATCCGGGTGCACTGCGCTCACATGAACCACCCGGTGGTGGGGGATCCCACCTACAGCCGCTGTCGCAAGCTGCCGATGGAGTTGCCGGGACAGGCGCTGCATGCCTTTGAGCTGGGCCTGAATCATCCGATCAGTGGAGAACGGATGGTCTTTCAGGCGCCGTTGCCAACAGTGATGGAGCGGTTGCTGGAGGTTTTGCGGAAGCGAATCGCTTGACAAATGTCAGGAACTCATTTCCATGGAGCAACTTGCGGACAGTTCGACCGTGGTCATCCGTTTGCGTTGCCGCCGCATCTGGGTTTCCTCTCTGCTGCGCTCACTGCGGAATCAATGGATGCCCGCTCGCATCAGACGTCACTTGATCGTGGTGGATCAGCCCAAAGCACGGCTTCCTCTGGGATCGGTTGATCTCTCCAAAGCAGCGTGATCTAAGCGATGAGCAGGCCTTGGCGTAAACCGGCAACGGCTGCTCCAGTCCTGCTGCGAACGTTCAGTTTTCGCATGACTGACTGCATGTGATCACGAACGGTGGTGGAGGCGAGGTGCAACTGTTCTCCAACTTCCTTGTTGCTCAGTCCATCGGCAACCAAGCTGAGCACTTCGAGCTCGCGATCACTCAATCGCTCTTGCTGAATCAGATTGGGGCTGATTTCAACTGAGGGATCGATAAATCGTTCATTGCGATTAACTGCGCGTAAAGCCTTCGTGAGGACACATGTTGGCCCGCCGATGTTGTGATCGATCACAACAGCGGCAATGCTTTCATCTTCAAGGGTTTTTCGGTTTTGAGAGTGATGATCAGTGAGAATGAGAATGGAGCGGTGTTCTGGATTGTGTTGGTGAAGATCTCTGATCAGCTGAGGACCTAATTCATCCTCAAGATGTTCGGAGACGAAAAGAAGTGCGGGGCCTGGGTGGCGGGCTAAATGTTCTCGAACATCTGAACCCTTGGACGTGGCAAGCCCAGGGTGGGCATGGTTGATTCCTGCCAGTTCATTGACGGTATCGATCGCAACCAGCCTCGGATAGACACAGCTGATCACTGCCCTGTCTTGAATCAGTAGCCCGAGTTCACGCAGGAAGGCAGGGAACGACATGGTCTATGGCATTCCTCTTCAAGTTAGTGCGGAAGTCTGGGACAGGCTTCCACCAGGGTGCGGCTGATGGCGGCCTGGGGCGCCTGAAAGATCCGCTCGCCCGGGCCCTCCTCCACGATCCGGCCCTTGTCCAGCACGATCACGCGATGACAAAAGCCGCTGGCCACGGAGAGATCGTGGGTCACGAAAATCATCGCCAGCCCCAGCTCCTGCTGCAGTCCCCGCAGCAACGCCAACACCTCGGCCTGCACCTCCGCATCGAGCATGCTGACGCTCTCATCGCAGATCAGCACCTTCGGCTGAAGCGCCAGGGCCCGGGCGATCGCGACCCGCTGCTGTTGCCCGCCGGACAGTTGCCGGGGGAGCCGATCCTGGAAGTGCTCCGCCGGTTGCAGTCCGACCCGTTCGATCAGTTCTCGCGCTCTCTGGCGGGCAGACGCTTTGCTGCACAGCCCATGAATGAGCAATGGGTCGGCAATGGCCTCCGCCACGCTCAGGGCTGGATTCAGGCAGGCCAGAGGGTCCTGAAACACCATCTGCAGGGCTCGGCGTGCCTGCCGCAACCGCTCCCCCTTCAGGCCCAGCAGGTTCTGGCCCAGCAGGTGCACGCGGCCACCGCGGATGGTGTTGAGCCCCATCAGAGCTCGGCAGAGTGTGCTTTTGCCGCAGCCTGAGGCTCCAACGACCCCGAGGCTTTCACCGGCGCGGAGCGTCAGGCTGATGCCATCCACCGCCTTGAGCCAGATGGGGGACCAGGGCGGTCCCCCAACGCTGTGCCAGCAGCGCATCTCGTCCACGCTCAGCACCGTGTCGGCATCGGGTCTGGAGGGGGTCTGGCCCCCTTCCCGGGCCCGGGCCGAGGCCACCAGGCGCTTTCCCACATCGGAGCTGGGCAGGGTCAGCAGCTGATGGCTTGGACCGTCCTCCACCTTGCGGCCGCCATCGAGCATCGCCATGCGCTTGCACCAGCGTGCCGCCATGGCCAGATCGTGGCTGATCAACAGCAGGGCACTGCCCATTTCCGCGCAAAGACCACTCAGTTCGGCCATCACCTGACCTGCCACAGCCACGTCAAGGCTGGTGGTGGGTTCATCGGCGATGAGCAGAGGCGGCTCCAGGGCGATGGCAAGGGCGATGGCCAGGCGCTGGCGCATGCCACCGCTCAATTCATGGGGAAACGCACGTCGACGCCGTGCGCCAATGCCCACCCGCTCCAGCAGCTCGTCACGGCGTTGCTGTCGCCAGCGGTCGTTGCTGTCCGGTCGATGGGCTTTCAGGGTGTCCAGCAGGTGGGCACCGACCGTCATCAACGGATTCAGTCGGGTCATCGGGTCCTGAAACACAAGCCCCGCCGCCTGTCCCCGCAACCGTCGCAGGGCGGGTCGATCCAGCCTGCGCGGGTCGATGTCCGTCAACCGCAGTGTCCCCTCGCACTGGGTGCCTTGGGGCAGTAACTGCATCACGGCACGGGCCACGGTGCTCTTGCCACAGCCCGAGGCCCCCACCAGGGCCAGGGTCTCCCCTGACCGCAGGGTCAGATCCAGGCCATCGAGGGTCCAGCGATCACTACCCGGGTACCGCAGCCGCAGCTGTTCGAGCTCCAGAACAGGCCGTGACATGGAGAGGACGGGGGGTCGAGCACTGAATACCATGGATTGACCCACTGGGTCGGATGCTCGACGCTTCCTCACCACAGGATTCCCCCCGGACTGTTAATGCTCCGGTTTCTGTGGTGCGTGGTGGCCCTCAACTGAGACGTCATCCGGTCCGTCATCCCGATGAGTACGGCATCCCCCTCCCGGAGTGGTTGCGGCAATGCATTCTCAACGTCCCCCCGGGACTGGGGCAGAGCTGCCCGACCGATCCGGAGGCCCTGTTGGTGGCGGCCTTCGATTTCGGTTTCCAGCTGCACGAGGGCCAGTTCAGGGCCAGTGGTGACCCCTACATCGTTCATCCTGTTGCAGTTGCCGATTTACTGAGGGATATCGGTGCGAGCGCCAGCGTGATCGCGGCCGGGTTCCTGCATGACGTGGTGGAAGACACCGATGTCACCCCCGACCAGATCGAGCAGCACTTCGGCTCCGAAGTGCGGGAGCTGGTGGAGGGTGTGACCAAATTGGGCGGCATTCACTTCAACAACCGCACCGAAGCCCAGGCTGAGAACCTGCGCCGGATGTTCCTGGCCATGGCCAGTGACATCCGAGTGGTGCTGGTGAAGCTGGCGGATCGGCTCCACAACATGCGGACGCTGGGGGCGCTCAAGCAGGAGAAGCGCCAGCGCATCGCCAGGGAAACCCGCGAGATCTATGCCCCCCTGGCCAACCGTCTGGGGATCGGACGTTTCAAGTGGGAACTGGAGGATCTGGCCTTCAAGTTGCTGGAACCGGAGGATTTCCGTGAGATCCAGGAGGAGGTGGCCACCAAGCGCAGTGAACGGGAGCAGCGTCTCGGGGTCACGGTTGGGCTGCTGAATGACCGATTGGCTCAAGCCGGTCTCGAGGGTTGTGAGGTGAGTGGCCGTCCGAAGCACCTCTACGGCATCTGGAGCAAGATGCAGCGGCAGCAGAAGGCGTTCCACGAGATCTACGACGTGGCGGCGCTGCGGATCATCACCCCCAGCGTTGAGACCTGCTACCGCGCCCTGGCCGTGGTTCACGACACCTTTAGGCCCATCCCCGGGCGCTTCAAGGACTACATCGGTCTGCCCAAGCCCAATGGCTATCAATCTCTGCACACGGCGGTGATCGGTCGCCATCGCCCGATTGAGGTGCAGATCCGCACGGTGGAGATGCACCAGGTGGCGGAATTCGGCATCGCGGCCCACTGGAAATACAAGGAGGGGGGATCACCGGCCAGCAGCAGCAACGACGCCGAGCGGTTCAACTGGCTGCGGCAGCTGGTGGACTGGCAGCAGGAGGGCGGCAACGACGACCACAACGACTACCTCTCTTCGATCAAGGAGGACCTCTTCGATGAGGAGGTGTTCGTGTTCACCCCCAAGGGGGATGTGGTGGGCTTGCGCAAGGGGGCGACGCCGGTGGATTTCGCCTACCGGATCCACTCCGAGGTGGGCAATCACTGCCACGGTGCCCGCATCAATGACCGGCTCTGCCCGCTGGCGACGGCGTTGGAGAACGGCGACTTCGTTCAGATCCTCACCAGCAACACGGCCCATCCGAGCCTGGACTGGCTCAATTTCGTCGCCACCCCCACGGCCCGGAACCGCATTCGTCAGTGGTACAAGCGCAGCCACCGGGACGAGACGATCGAACGGGGTAAGCAGCTGCTGGAGCGCGAACTCGGACGGGATGGCTTCGACGCCCTTCTGAACGGTGAGGCCATGGCCCGGGTTGCTCAACGCTGCAATGTCGGCTCCACCGACGACCTGCTCGCCTCGCTCGGCTTCGGTGCCGTGACCCTGCAACAGGTGCTCAATCGCTTCCGCGAGGAGATCCGCCTGATCGCTGAACAGGACAGCGCCCCCCCCAGCAACGAAGAGGTGGCCAGGGCCCTCGTCCCCCCGAAGGAGACATCGGCAGATCATCGCCACAGCGAGGACGCGATCCTTGGCCTCGAAGGATTGGACTATCGCCTGGGGGGCTGCTGCAGTCCTCTGCCCGGTGAACCGATTGTCGGCACCGTCGCCCTCGGCAACCACGGCATCACCATCCACCGCCAGGATTGCGCCAACGTGGAGTCGATCCCCAAGGAACGTCGCTTGCCGGTGCGCTGGAATGCCCACGATGGCCATTCTTCACAACGCTTCCCGGTGCAGCTGCGGATCGAGGTGATCGATCGCGTTGGCATCCTCAAAGACATCCTGATGCGGCTGTCTGATGGGGCCATCAACGTCAGTGATGCTCAGGTGAAAACTGCCGTGGGGCGGCCGGCCAGAATCGATCTGCGGGTGGAATTGCGCGGCTCAGACCAACTCAGTCGCACCATGGATCAAATCCGATCCATGGCCGACGTGATTGACATTGCCCGAACCGGGGTCAGCTGACGCTTGCGGCGTCGGAAGAGCAGGTAGGCCATCACACCCAGCGCCAGAGCCATCAGAGCACCGACCAGCGTCGAACCCAGCAGGAGCCGCTGCAGGACGTCCCAGCCCTGATCCCAGAGGTTGCTGCGGTTGACGTCGTCCAGGTCGGCTCCGGCCAGTGGTCCCAGGAGCCTGCTGCCGACCAGGAAATTGAACCAGTACAGCGGCACATAGGTGAGGGGGTTGCTGATCAGGGTGCCTGCGGCGGCCAGCAGGTGGTTGCCCCGCACCACGGTCGCAACGCCCACGCTGAGAACGATCTGCAGCCCGAAGAAGGGAAAGCAGCCGCAGAACACCCCAGCAGCCAGGCCACGGGCCCGCTGCCCCGCTGACCCTTCCTGTTCCCAGAGCCAGTTGAGGCCGCGGCGCAGGCGTTCACGGTTGGTCCGCAGCAACCGTTGCATGGGCTGTGGCAGGAGCGATGGACGCGCGGATCCTAGGTATGAGGTAACGAACGCCGCCCCCTCCCCTGACCGTTTCCGACACCATTGCTGCAGTGGCCACGGCGGTCGCCCCCGGCCAGGGCGGAATCGCTGTGATCCGTCTCTCCGGGCCTGAAGCGGAAGCGACGGGGCGCCGCGTGGTGCAGTGCCCGGGTCGTCAGCAGTGGGGGTCGCATCGGGTGGTGTATGGCCATGTGATCGATGCAGAAGGCCAGCGTCTCGATGAGGTGCTGCTGCTGTTGATGCGTGGTCCCCGCAGCTTCACCGGCGAGGACGTGGTGGAGATCCACTGCCATGGCGGGGTGA
>CAJWIC010000093.1 GCA_913040905.1 uncultured Synechococcus sp.
CGTTGCGGGCGCGGGAGAAGCTCACCAGCCAGCGCAGGGCCATGGCGGTGCCGCGTTCCTGGCGTACTTCCATCGGTACCTGGTAGGTGGCACCACCAACGCGGCGGGCCCGCACTTCCACCAGAGGAGTGGCGTTCTTGACGGCTGTTTCGAACAGTTCCAGGGGGTCACCGCCGGTGCGCTCGTTGATCAGGCCAAAAGCGTCAGAAAGAATCCGCTGCGCCGTGGACTTCTTGCCGTGCTTCATCAGACGCACAACCATCATCGTGGCGAGGCGACTGTTGAACTGGGGATCGGGAAGAACCGGGCGCTTTTCAGCGGCGTTGCGGCGGGACATCGGATGTCAGTGAAAAGGGTCAGAAAATGGCTGGGTTTACGAGGACCGGGAGGTCATTCCTTCGGGGTCTTGGCGCCGTACTTCGAGCGGGACTGACGACGATCCTTGACACCGGCGGTGTCGAGGGTCCCGCGGATGATGTGGTAGCGGACTCCAGGCAGGTCCTTCACACGACCGCCGCGGATCAGCACCACGGAGTGTTCCTGAAGGTTGTGACCGACACCACCGATGTATGCAGTGACCTCAAAACCGGAGGTGAGACGCACACGGGCCACCTTGCGTAGCGCCGAGTTGGGCTTTTTCGGTGTTGAGGTGTACACACGGGTGCAGACGCCGCGGCGCTCTGGGCAGGACTTCAAAGCCGGGGATTTCGTCTTGGCCTTGAGGCGTGAACGCTCCGTGCGGATCAGCTGTTGGATGGTTGGCATCGAGGGTCGGTGTGCGGTCGGACGCCCCGACCAGATTCGACAATCCGACAGAATAACCGTTGACGGTCTTCGCCCTATCGCAGACTGAAGGCACTGCCGCAGGCGCAGGGTGTGATGCCCTCTCCGCTGCGGATCAGAAATCCGCCACCGCTTAGATCACCTCTGTAGTCAAGACAAAGTCCCTGCAACAGGTTGATCTGGGTCTGGGGTGCATGAAGGGTGACGCCATCTGCCCTGGCGACGGCCACCCCAGCCAAATGTCCGGGACGAATCTGGATCACGTGCTCAGCACATTCTCCTGGCAGCAGTTCGAGGTGCATCTGCCCCGGAGTGCCGGCTACTGCAGCCTGACGACCCAGTTCGGCAGCAGCAGCCGGAGTCAGGCGCAGATTGGCGGCCATGCAGGGGTGATTCACTCCAGACAAGTTTGCCAGGTGTGTCAGAGGGGAACGAAGCCAAGGCCGTTGTGGATGCGTGGGGCACTGCCGCGACCGTTGATCACCGTTCGTCCTGCCACCACGACCGTGGTGGAGCTGCCACCGTCAAGATTCAGCGCATCCTGCAAACCGAGCTGCTGAGCGGCCAGGGCCGTTTCCAGCAGGGTGGGATCGCTGCCTGCTGCACCGCGCAGAGCCAGCAGCCAGGTGCCTCCCTTCCCATGGCCCACCACGGTCCGGGGTGCTGCAAGGGTCAGGAAGCTGGGGCTGAATCCTTCCCCCCGCCCGTTCAACACGATTTTTCCAGCCTGCATCAGTAACGGTCCACCTCCCACCACGTTGGTCTGATCCCCCATCTGAGGAATGCTGCGCTGGTTCAGTCGCACCGCGTCGCCGGGTTGGGCCGGCAGGGGAGTGCCGCCGCGGGCTACCACCAGATCGCTACCGGAGGGGATCAGCACACCGCGACGGATGCTGGCCTGATCAAAGCGTTGTGTGACGCGTCCCCCTTGGATCAATAAGGCCTCCTCCTCGCCGCTGAGAGGGTGGTAGATCGGCCCCCAGGCGCGGGTGTACCGGCTGAGTCCCCGCTGGACGTATCCGCTATTGAGAAAGCTCAGTCTCCAGCGCCGCCCACCGTTCACCTGCAGCTGTTGATCCAGCCGGAGTCGTCCGAACTGGAGCTGATCGTCCTCGCCCCAGGCGACCACGCCACGGTTGAGGATCGGCCCGGATAGCCACTCACCCTGTTGACGCAACGCTCCAAGGGGGAGTTGAAGGATGCGATTGAAGAAGCCCCCATTGATGGCGACCACCGCATTGGCTGGTTGGGACAACTGGGGCAGAAAGCGGAGTCCCTGCTGTTGTCCAGCCATGGTGAGCGGTTTCAGGGTTAAACCGATGCGCTGCAACTCGCCGCCGGTTCTGAGCACCCGCAGTGGCTTGACGCCGACGGTCACGGTGCGTTCCTCGAGCACAAGGCCGCGGCGCAGCCAGCGAGCGATCGCCGGGTTGCTGAGGGGGGGCACGGCTGCGGCTGGTGTGGGTGTGCCCGCCCGTACGCCATCCAGCACCACCCGCCAAGGTTCTGCCAGGCAAAGGGTTCTGAGGCGGGTGGCCTGTCCCCTGAGAACAAGGCTGTCAGTCCGTTGCTGAGGGGCGAGCCTGAGACGTTGCAGCTCCCGTCGTTGGGATGCAGTGCTGCGCAGGCCCAGATGCAGGTCATCTCCGACGCGCTGCACCAAAGCGGGACCATCCAGGTCGAGCACGAGGCGATCTGCAGTGCTGCCTTTGCCGCGTCGCAGCCTTTGCAGGCCTGCTGACGGCAAGCTGAGCAGCAGCTGCCGGCCTTTCAGGTGAAGGCTGATTCCCGCCTGGGCCAGCCAGTCCGCGACCTCAAGGCCCACCTCATCGCCCAGGGTTCGCTGTGGCAATTGATCCAGGGGCTGCCTCTGGCCGAACCATTCGAGCTGCCCTTCAAAGCGGCGGAAGCCCAGCTGCGACTCCAGCAGATCCAGGGGAAGCCAAAGTTTCTGTGGCGGTTGATCGCGGCGGCCCTCCCAGCGCCAAGTGCTTTGCAGCTCCTGAGAACCGATCTGCAGCTGTTCCCCCTGGATGGCCGATTCCAAGCGCAGCTCCGGCAACGGCTCGGGTAGCTGGGCGAGGGGAAGCATGGGTCGGCTGAGGCATGGCGCCTGCCTAGGATCGGCCTAAGAAGTGGTTTTTGCAGAAAACGATGCTGCATGCCACGTGAAAGCCCGGATCGCACCGATGTCTGACCTTCTCCACTCCGCCCCCTGGCCCTACAGCGATAGTGCTGCCCCAGAGGCTGTGGCCGGTGAGAAGGATGCCTGCGGCGTGGGCTTTCTGGCTCAGCTGCAGGGGAAAGCCAGCCATTGGGTGCTGCAGCAGGCCCTTCGTGGTCTGGGCTGCATGGAGCACCGGGGCGGCTGCGGCGGTGATGGTGATTCCGGCGACGGTGCCGGCGTGCTCTGCCAAATCCCCTGGGCTTATTTGAAGGCGGTCTGGCCTGAGGCAGTCGCGGCCCGTGGTCTCGGGATGATGTTCATGCCCCAGGACCCCGAGAGACGGGAACTGGCGCGCCAGTTCTGCAATCAGGAAGCCGAGGCCCTTGGGCTGACATCCTCTGGCTGGCGTGCGGTTCCAGTGGACTCCTCCGTGCTGGGGCCCATGGCACGAAACACCGCCCCTGCCATCGAGCAGTGGAGCCTCGCCGGCGGCCCCGATGGTGATGAATTCGAGGCCCTGTTGCTGAGACTGCGTCGCCGGATCGGTGCCCGCGCCCGCCAGGCCTGGGGTTTCGAAGGATCCCGTGATCTTTACGTGGCCTCCTTGAGCAGCCGCACCGTTGTGTACAAGGGCATGGTGCGCTCTGAGGTGCTGGCGCAGTACTACGCCGATCTGCGCGACCCCCGTTTTGAAGTGAGCTTTGCGGTGTATCACCGCCGCTTCAGCACCAACACCCTGCCCCGCTGGCCCCTGGCTCAGCCGATGCGGCTTCTGGGTCACAACGGTGAAATCAACACGCTGCTGGGCAACCTCAACTGGGCCAAAGCATCCGAAGCCAGCCTGGCGGACGTCTGGGGTGAAGCTGCGGATGATCTCAATCCCGTGGTCAACCCGGCGTTCAGTGATTCGGCCAACCTGGACGCCACCCTGGAGCTGATGGTGCGCAGCGGCCGCTCGATCACCGACAGCTTGATCACCCTGGTTCCTGAGGCCTTCCGAAACCAGCCAGATCTAGAGGATCGGCCGCAGGTGACGGCGATGTACGAATTCAATGCCGGCATTCAGGAGCCCTGGGATGGTCCGGCCTTGCTGGTGTTCGCCGACGGCAAGCGGGTGGGCGCCACCCTTGACCGGAACGGCCTCCGTCCAGCCCGCTGGTGCACCACGGACGATGGGTTCGTGATCATGGGATCCGAGACCGGCGTGGTGGATCTCAGCGGCAAGACCGTGACCCGCAAAGGTCGTCTCGGCCCCGGCCAGATGCTCGCAGTGGATCTGGAGAACGGTCAGTTGCTCGACAACTGGTCGGTGAAAGAGGACGCCGCCCGTCGGTTCCCCTATGCCGACTGGCTGAAGCAGCACCGCCGCAGTGTGGAACTGCAGCCCTGGACCAACGAGCGTCAGGTGGGCGAACTCGATCTGCTGCGGCTGCAGACGGCGATGGGATTCACCGCCGAAGACTTCGATCTGATTATCGAGGACATGGCGGCTCTCGGAAAAGAGCCCACTTACTGCATGGGGGATGACATCCCCCTGGCGGTTCTTTCCGACAAGCCTCATCTGCTCTACGACTACTTCAAGCAGCGTTTCGCCCAGGTCACCAATCCGCCGATCGATCCCCTGCGGGAAAAGCTGGTGATGAGCCTGGAAATGCATCTGGGTGAGCGCCGTCCCGCGCTGAAGCCCCAGGCGGAGGCCGCGGCGGTGATCCATCTGGAGACGCCGGTGCTGAATGAGGCCGAGTTGTCAGCGATCAGTGAGCAGGGTCTTTCGGTGCAGACCCTCTCCACCCAGGTGGCCGTGGAGGCCTGCACCGGTGGTCTGAAGGCCTCCCTCGATGCGCTCTGCCAGTCGGCGGAGCAGGCCGTACGCGGCGGTGCCGAAGTGCTGGTGCTCTCCGACCGGGTGAACGCCGCTGGTGCAGTCGCTCAGATCAGCTCCACCGTGGCTGCCATCCCGGCGTTGCTGGCGGTTGGTGCGGTGCATCACCACCTTTTGCGCCAGAAGCTGCGGCTTCGCTGCTCCCTGGTGGCCGACACGGCCCAGTGCTGGAGCACCCATCACCTGGCCTGCTTGATCGGTTACGGCGCCAGCGCCGTCTGCCCCTGGCTCACCTGGGAGACCACGCGCCACTGGCTCGCGCATCCCAAGACGCAGAAGCGAATCGAGCAGGGCAAGCTCCCTGCGCTCGATGCCCAGACGGTGCAGGCCAACGTGCGGGTCTCCCTGGAGAACGGACTGCGCAAGATCCTCTCCAAGATCGGCATCTCGCTGCTGGCCAGCTACCACGGTGCCCAGATCTTTGAAGCGATCGGCCTTGGAGCTGATGTGATCGAAACGGCTTTCACCGGCACCACCAGCCGTGTGGCGGGCATGACCCTGGCGGAGCTGGCGAATGAAACCCTCTCGATGCATGCCAAGGCGTTCCCGGAGCTGAACCGCAGCAAGCTCGAGTTCATGGGCTTTGTGCAGTACCGCAGCGGGGCTGAGTACCACCGCAACAACCCGGAGCTGTCCAAGGCACTCCACAAAGCCGTGGCCCAGGGCCCCGGCTACGACCATTTCGCCACCTATCAGGCTCTGCTGGAGAACCGTCCGGTGATGGCCCTGCGGGACCTGCTGGAGTTCAAGTTGGCCCCTACACCGCTGCCGCTGGATCAGGTGGAGAGCGTGGAGAGCATCTGCACCCGTTTCTGCACCGGTGGTATGAGCCTCGGGGCCCTCTCCCGGGAGGCCCACGAAGTGCTGGCGGTGGCGATGAACCGCATCGGTGGCAAGAGCAACAGCGGCGAGGGCGGCGAAGATCCGGCCCGTTTCCAGGTGCTCAGCGATGTGGACAGCGACGGACGCTCCGCCTCTTTCCCCAGCATCGGCGGCCTGCGCAACGGCGACACCGCCTGTTCCGCCATCAAGCAGATCGCTTCAGGACGCTTCGGTGTCACGGCCGAATACCTGCGCAGCGGCAAGCAGCTGGAGATCAAGGTGGCCCAGGGCGCCAAG
>CAJWIC010000094.1 GCA_913040905.1 uncultured Synechococcus sp.
TGCCCCTCAGCGGGGGTCCTTACCTGGATTTACGCCAGAGCGATGCCCATGCCTGGGTCGAGGTCTGGTTGACGGGGCGCGGCTGGCAGCGGGTGGATCCCACCCTGTGGGCGGTGGAGGGTCAACAGGCAGTGCAGCCCCTTGATGCCCTGGCGTCCCGGTCCCCTGGTTCGCTGCCCTGGTGGCGTTGGTTGCAGTGGCAGTGGTGGGGGCTGGATCTGGCCTGGACCCGCTGGTGGCTCAGTTTTGATCAGAGCTCCCAGGCGGCCTGGCTGCAGGCCCTGTTCGGCACTCAATTGCGCTGGGCGGGGCTGGTGGCTGTCGGTCTGGCTGCCCTTGCAGCGGGGTTCGGGCTGATGCTGCTGCGCGGCGGTTGGCCGCTGCTGGAGCGTGATCCGCTGCGGCGGAGCCTGAAGCTGCTGAAGCAATTGGGGCTGGTGGTGAGGCCCGGTGAGTCGTTTCCGGCGCTCTGCCATCGGGCCGCGAAGAAGCACCCCGAGCTGACGGAGACGTTCCAGACGATGGCTGAGGCTCAGCAGCACCTGACCCACGCCGTTCTGACTCCGGCGCAGCGGCGGCGTCAACGGCAGCTCTGGCGTCAGAGCCGGCGCCAGCTGCGCCTCAGTGCTTCCCGGTCCGACCGATCAGCCAGGAGCTGAAGGCCAGCATCAACACACCGCCGCAGTACTGCAGCAGTTCCGTGACGGGGAAGCTCACCATCGCCTTGAAGGCGGTCACGATCAGCGCCACGATGATCACCTTGGTGAGCTTCTGCTTGAGGCTGTCCAGGGGGTCGATGTTTTCAACAGATTGCGCCGCAGATCGGAGGGGTCCTGCTGGCGGGGATCGATGTCGGAGACCACTTCGTAGATGCAGTAGCCGAAAATCAGCAGGGCGATGCCGATCAGGTAGTAGTCAATTCCTCCCACCACCTTTCCAATCAGCAACGTGCTGTTGGTGTGGGTGAAGTGCCCCTGGAGCACCCTGGCGAGCACGCTGAGTTCGGCATAGGTGCCGATGGCAAAGCAGCTGACGCTGCCCAGCAGGCTCATCACCACGGGGACCAGGGTGACCAGCTGAAATTTCCAGATCAGGGTTTTGAAGTTCTGCTCCAGGCGGCTTGATCGGCCCTGTCATTTGTTCATGGCTACTGGATCTCTCGTCTGATCGGTGGGTGCCTCAGGATGCGGATTGCCAGAGGCGTAGGGCGCGGTTGCGCTGCGTCTGATCGGGTGCCGGCAGCACCGTTGTGGTCAGGGCGCCCTCGGGCAGTCGGCCGTCGATGCTGCGGAAGCCCCAGTTCATGAGCAACTCCTGCTGCTTGTTCTGACGCAGAAAGCGCACCAGCCGTTCCCCGTCCCGCTGGGTTCCCTGGGCGCTGCCCGTGATCACACCGGCGGCCAGCACGGTTTCGAAACTGGGATTCGGCACCAGCATTCGGTATGGCGCGCCCTGTCGTTGCCGTGACTCCTCACGTCGATTAAGGGCGATGCTCTCGTAAACAAAGGCCAGATCCCCGTCGTTGGGACCAGCGGCGATGAATTCCCGCAGCAGGATGTCGGTGGAGCGGGGTGGCTGATATAAAGCCTGACGCCACACCTGCACAGCGGGGTCATTGGCCTGGGAGCGGAGCCACAGCATCAGTGCCAGCTGACCGCTGTTGGATCGACCCGGATCGGTGGCACGAAGGTTGAAACGCCCCCAGCTGTCCTGGCCCCCCAGCTGGGACCAGCGATCCGTCCGGAGTGCTTTGGCCAGGGGTGACCAGTTGAAGCCGTCGCTGCCGAACAGTGTCTTGGCGCGTTCCGGCCAGGCCACAGCCACCAGAACGGTGCGAGCCACCGGCTGGGGTTGCTGCAGCCCTGTGCCGCTTTGCTGACGGCGGAGTCGATCGGCCAGACCCCGCAGCAGTTCCTCGCTGGCTGGAATCAACACCCTCGGTCTTGCCGGGCCGGCCTCCAGGGCCTGATTGACCATGTCCTGGCTTCCGAGCACCCGCCATTGCAGATCGACCGCGGGATGCGTCGTCTCGAAACGCGCCTCCAGCTCATGCATCGGCTGTTCCAGTTCGGAGCCGATCGCCACCAGCAACCTGCGACGGAAGGGCGTCCAGGGGGATGCCGCGATCAGAATCGCTGCCCCCAGGATCAGCACTGACAGGGCTCGGCGCCGTTGCAGGTTGAGGGGCATGGCAGGTCCGATCCAGGTCAATTCTGCTTGCTTCCGTCACACTGCGGGCGTTCTGATCGCCTTTCCATGCGTCGGCTCACTCTTCCTGCAGCAGCAGGCCTTGCTCTTCTGGCCGGTTGCAGTGCCTTTAAGCCGGGTGTTGAGGTGACGGCCCTGGTAGGCAGTGCCCTGAGTGACGTCTGCAATCAGACAGCCGAACGGTTGACAAGGGATCAGCAACGGCTGGCGGATGGCACGGTCATCGGCCTGCGCTGTCGGGCGATGGGCAGTGGTGATGTGGTGACCGAAGTCGTGGAGGCGGCCCGTGCCGTCCATAACGGATCGCGCTCAGCTGACGATCCCACCATCCCAACGTTGATCTCCCTCGACGGTGATCTCGAGCAGGACCAGCTGCAGTACCTCGTGCAGCAAATCGGCCCAAACGCCGACTGGATTCCATCCACCACGGACAGTCCGGCTTTTGCCAGTTCTCCGATGGTGCTGATGACCACGGCCGATCTGGCCGATGGCCTTAACGATCTGGAGAACCCCTACACGGCCCTGACCACCGCATCCACCCACAGGGAACTGGCGCCCGGCAGCGCCGCCCTGCCGATCCGTTTTGTTCACACGGCACCGACCCGCTCCAACAGCGGTCTCCAGACCCTCGTCGCCCAGTACGTTGCCGTCAGCGGCAAGCCCGCCGAACGGCTGACGCTTGCCGACGTGCGCGCCAACACCGGCAAGGTGAAGGCGATCCAGAGCAAGATCACCCGCTACGGCGCCTCCACCGGTGGCCTGGCCAAGGCGATGGTGCAGAACGGGCCCTTCTGGGCCTCGATCGCCTCGGTTTATGAATCGTCGGTTGTGGCCAGCAACCGCAGCCGGCCGGCCGGTCAGTCGCCCTACGTGGCCATCTACCCGAAGGCGACCTTCACCAGCACCATGCGCCTGATTCTTCCCACAGGCCCCTGGGTGTCGGAGCAGGAGCGGGAAGCGGTCCAGGTGCTCTCGGACTACATGCTCAAGCCGGCGGTGCAGGAGCTGGTGGCGGACATCGGTCTTCGACCGGCTAATTCAGCCGTGACGGCCTCGCAGATCCTTCCCTCCAACGGCGTTGATCCCAAGGCCCGCTACGAAGCGCTGCGCTCCCCCCGGCCGGAGGTGGTTCAGGCCATGATCCAGGCTTGGTTGGTCGCTGCCAAGAAGTCGTCGCGGGTGGCTCTGGTGGTGGATAGCTCAGGCTCGATGCAAGGGGCCAAACTCGCAGCGGTTCAGTCCAGCCTGATGCGCTACCTGAGCCAGATCGGTGTCAACGACACCGTTGCCCTGATCGATTTCGACAGTCGTATCCAGAAGCCTGTCGTTGTTGATGGCTCCGATGCCGGCCAGCAGCGTGGACAGGCCTTTCTCTCGGGACTGAAGGCTGATGGAGGCACCCATCTTCACGACGCAGTTCTCGCCGGCCGGAACTGGTTGAAGCAGACCGGCAAGCAGGAGGAGATCCTGGCGGTTGTGGTGCTGACCGATGGTCGCGACCAGGGATCCACGACGACGCTTTCGACCCTCCAGGAGGAACTTCGCCGCTCAGGCTTCGAAGGGGACGATCGCATCGCTGTGTTCAGCGTTGGTTACGGCGATGCCGGTGCATTCGATGCCTCCACGCTTCAGGCGCTGGCGGATGGCAATGGTGGTGACTATCTCCAGGGCACGCCGGACACGATTCGCAGCTTGCTCAACAATCTGCAGCTGTCGTTCTGATGCCCCGGATTGTCCTGACCGATCCCTTGCGCCATCCCCTGGCCATGGCGGCCGCTGGAGCCGTTCTCGTGATTGGGGTGAAGCTGCTGCCATGGGGTTGGTTGCTGGCCCCGCCGCTGGCCTTGCTGGTGGCTTTCGGCATGGCGCATCAGCGACGGCAGGCGACACTTCCGGATCTGATTCGCCGTGCGTTGCAGCTTGCGGCAGGTGCAGACGCTGTTTCAGCAGAGGCTGGCCAACGCCTGATTCAGGTTGAAAGCATCGGACGCCTGACGGCGATTCAGATCTGCTGCCAGCGGGTGGTTGATCTGCCGACCAAGTTGGAGCGACTCGGGGCTGCAGGCACTGCCGATGCCCCGCGGTCGACACTCCTGTCGACCCGCAATCTCGAACAGCGTCTTCGTCAGGAACGTCAGCGTCTGGCGCGGGAGGCCGGTTCGGATCTGAAGCGTCAACGCGAACGTCTGGTGACGCAACTGGAACGCAACCTCGCCCTGGCTCAGCAGGGCATGGAGGCGGGCAGCCTGCGGGTGATGGCGGTGTCAGAACACCTGGAAAGTGTGGCGGGTGATCTGCAGGAGCTCCAGGTGCAGTTGCGACAGCCCGAGCTCCCTGCTCCGCCTGCCTGGTCTGTGGATCACCCTGATTCAGAGGGTGATCCCGGCCTGGATCCACTGACTGCCGACCTCCACGCTGAGCTGGACGAATTGGACCACTTGCTCCGGGAAGCCCTGGGTGCCTGAACGCAGCCAGTCGCTCCTGGCCTGGTGGGAACTGCATGGCCGCAGGGACCCTGCCCTGAAGCCGTGGATGTTCACCAAGACCGGCCATTGGCCTCAGCCCCAGGACGACCTGAATCCTTTTGAGTGCTGGATCGCCGAGGTGATGCTCCAGCAGACCCAGCTGGCGGTGGTGCTCCCCTACTGGCGAAGGTGGATGGCGGCCTTTCCCACGCTGGAAGCCCTGGCCGATGCCTCGCTGGAGCAGGTGCGGCTGCAGTGGCAGGGCCTTGGTTATTACTCCAGGGCCAGGCGTCTGCATGAGGCCGCCCAGACGCTTGCCGTGGGTCCATGGCCCCGGGACCTCGAGAGCTGGTTGGCGCTGCCCGGCATCGGACGCACCACCGCCGGCGGCATCCTCTCCAGTGCCTTCAATGCCCCTTTACCGATTCTGGATGGCAACGTTCGGCGGGTTCTGGCCCGCCTGAAGGGGCATGAACGGCCTCCAGCCCGTGATGCGGCGCTGTTCTGGCAATGGAGTGAAGCCCTGCTGGATCCGCATCGACCCCGCGATCTCAACCAGGCCCTGATGGACCTGGGGGCGACGGTCTGCACCCCCCGGAACCCCGGGTGTGGGTTCTGTCCCTGGCGTGACGACTGCACTGCTTACGCTGCCGGCGATCCCTGCCGCTGGCCCGTGACCGACGCTCCCAAAACCCTGCCGTTTCAGGTGATCGGTGTGGGCGTTGTGCTGAATGCCGCCGGTGAAGTGTTGATCGATCAGCGCCTTGAGGAGGGGCTGTTGGGGGGGATGTGGGAGTTCCCAGGCGGCAAGCAGGAGCCCGACGAAACGATCGAAGCCTGCATCGTCCGCGAACTGAGGGAGGAGCTGGCGATTGACGTGGTGGTCGAAGACCACCTGATCACCGTTGACCACGCCTACAGCCACAAGAAGCTTCGCTTTGTGGTGCATCTGTGCACGTGGCTGTCGGGGGATCCCCAGCCCCTGGCCAGTCAGCAGGTGCGTTGGGTGCAACCGCAGTCACTGGGGGATTACCCCTTCCCGGCCGCCAATGCCCGGATCATTGAAGCGCTGCTTGGCAAGTTGGCGGGTTCTGGTCAGGCTGAAGGGAGCTGCGATGCCGCCTGATGGCGTCGTCCCCTGTCGTGGTGTGTCTGGGTGAAGCCCTGGTGGATCGGCTGGGCCCCCCGGGGGGGGATCCGGC
>CAJWIC010000095.1 GCA_913040905.1 uncultured Synechococcus sp.
TGTTCCGCGTCACTGTGTCTACAGCAGGTACGCGAGTCAGTAAATGCTGCTGCTGCCAATGCTCTTCACGGATGTCCAGGCGCCCTGGACAGGGCTGGGACAGGGATGGAACACGGCTCCATCCCTGTAATTATCGGTTTTTGCCTCGTGCCGAATCGGCAGCCCGGAGTTGTTCAGACGAACAAACAAAAACAACCAAAATTCAATTATTGATAGCTACTCACGCCTCTCATGTGAGACTTGTTCCAGGTCTTTTAAAAAGACTCGAATTGGGCTGCTGAGCCGGTCCTCTGAAGGTCGTCTTATTTCGAGGCAGCGCTTGGCCTGTAGCAGCCGTCTCATCTGTGAATTGAACTGGGTCTCGTCTTAAGTCTTATCCGAGACTATTGTGTCAGTTCTGGCGGTAAAGCTCGCGTAGCAGGCGATACGCCTCGTTCAGCCGACGCATGCTGTCCGTCGAACCTCCAGAGTCTGGGTGGGCTTCGCGTGCCTTGGTTTTGTAAGCCTCTCGGATGGCAGTCAGCGTGACGGAGGCGCCGGCTTGTGTGGAAAGACCGAGAAGCTTCAGTGCTCCATGAACGGTCATCGTCGATTCCAGTGTTTCGAACGAGGTGACCTGACGGCTGCGGCGGAAGCGATTCACAAATCGCCTGACGAGGGTGGGCATCCGTTCAGACAGCCCGGCCGTTGCAAACGGATCCTCCAGCGCGCCGGCCACAACCATCACACGGCCAAGAGAGGGAACTCCGGCCGTCCATTCAGGGCAGAGTTCCTCCATCGCTGCATTGGCGGCAGACCAGGTGAATGCGCGCCCCTCGCTGGCATCCAGATTGCTCCAGAGGTCCCTGGCCAACCAGAGCATGGCAGCCTCCACAACGGTCTCTCCGGGGGGCTGGCCGTAGAGCGATGACCAGTGATCGTCCGCAGCCTGCGCAGCGGCCTGCAGATCCTGGATCGCAACCGAAGACAGTAAGGGGGCGTCGTTCGAAGATCTGTTTTGCCTCGGCGCTTGAAGGGTGTCGCGGAGCTGGCTGGTCCTTCGGCTTACAAAACCCGGTAGATCAATCCCACCAGTCGAAGGCAGTGAAGGCGACGTGTCCTGCTGTTGACGACGTTGCGTAGGGGATTCGATCAAGACGAGGCTGGTGACCTCTGGACTGATGGTTTCCTCAACCGCATTCGTCACCGCTGCTGCGGTGGCAAGGGCCCCCGACTCGCTTTCATCCACATCGCCCAGAATTCCTTCCAGCAGGATCTCGAGCACTTGCCCTCTGGAGCGAACGCCATACTCCCGTTTCAACTGGTCGATTAACGAGACCTGGCGACTCGGAAGCTTGAGCGTGATGGATTTCGACGTGGATTCCTCGTCGGTCAAACGGTCAACCTCGCTGCCGGAAGGTTATCGACCCTGAAGCTGGCGGAGCCACTGCTGCTGACTGCGGATGGCGTCTGTGTAGCTGGGCGAAGGGAGCGGCACGATTGCTGGTAGTGGCGGGGGGGGACTCAGAGGCTTTGGTTTCTTTGTCGCTGATATGTTCACGGGCTTGATCGCAGCGGGTGGGGCCTGGTTCGGAACCACCTTGCGGTCCGTTTTCTGAGCGGCCAATTTGACCTGAGTCGCCTTCTGCTGCTTCTGTTGTTGATGCAGCATCGCCAACTGCTGGGCCGGGACAACGCTCAGCAGATGACCTGGCGTCGCATCCGCGGGATACACCAAGCTGACGTTGACGGGATGACTGCGTCCTGGTGTCAGACGCAGGTCGGTTAAGGCGAGGCTTTCACCTGCGCGAAGCCCCACGTGGACCTCTTCCACAGCGTCACCTTGCTGAATTCTGATTGACCCACGAAAGGCCGTGAACTGTTTCTTGCCGGATACAACCGGGTGGCTCAACACCAACTGATGAGCCCCTCGACCTTTGAGGTTCATCGTGACGTCGTAACGGACGCCATAGGTTCCGACATTGTTCAGGGCTGAGTCGATCATCCGACTGGTGAGTGGATTGACCTGAACATCACCGGTGCCGAAATGGTGACGAGATGTGCTGGTCAGAGGCACATGCAGGGGCCCCTGGTTGAGATTGTGGTCAACGCTTGCGTTGTAACGGTCTCCAATCGCGACACCGGCCACACGGGAAAAGACCTTACCCGTTTGAATTTCACGAATCTGATTGAGATAGATCCGTCCCGGAGCAAGTCGACCCTGACGGAGAACAGCCAACAGCGCCTGTTCATTTCGGTTGTCTTCAGCTGCTACAACTGCCAGCTGAAAGGGACCATCGCTACGACCCTGCAACAGTCCATTGGCGATCCCCCGGGCCGGTAGATCCGTGCTGATCACGACGCGCTTGGAACGAGCTGGAATAACGATGGATGCTCGAAGTTTTCGATCCAGTTCCTCACGCAGCATCTGAACGGCTGTCGCATCACCCGGTCCGGTGTTCCAAGGTCGTTTTCCCAAGGGTTTGACCCCCATCAGATTGTTGGGAAGGTATGGAGCTTCAAAACTGTTTTTGACCGATCCACTGGAGAATTTCAGCGTGACTGGTTGATCGCCTGGATTGATCGCAATCAGGCCAAGGGTCAGAAGGCCACGTTGTTTGCGTCCTCCCAGTTTTTTGGAATCGGCGGGATAGTACTTATGGTGCATGTGCACACCGAAATCGCCGTTAAAGGTGTAAGTGGCATTTCGTAGCGGGCGGTTGCTTTCCGCTGCGATGGCCGTTCCCGGGGATGTTGTGACAAGAATTCCTGGCCCTTTGACGATTTCAGGCTGATTGGAATGAAGAACAGGGACCCTGTTGAAGGAGCCATGCAGCGGCTTGGCCTTCTGACCTGACATCAAGGCGACGTAGGCCAAGGCCGGCTGAGCCAGGATTGAAGAACACGTCGCAACTGCGACGCAGGCCAGGACTTGAAGTGGGACGCGTCCGAGCCTCATGAGACGGCCTTCAGCCGGTGCGCGACCGAAGTTCTGCTGGAGAAGGGCCCTTCACGGTAAGCGGGGGATCCATGCAAGCCAAGCCATCAGCGCCTCACAGGACCATGGTGAATTCGCCAGAATTGATCAACCGACCTGCAACTCCCATGCTTCCTCCGTTCTGCTGCAACGGAAGCTCCGATCACCACTCTCGGAGACGACAGCATCAGGAGCGAAAAATGGCGATGCTCACCTTCTGGCGCGATGGTCTGGAGCGACAGCTGGCAGGTCTCAACGCCACTATTGCCACACTCCAAGACCAGATGCAGCGCGATGCCTAACCGGCGCTGTACAGCGAGCTCAGCTTCGACTCCAGTTGCTTGAGACCACTCTTGACCCTTCTCTGGATGGTCATGGCGGAAACTCCAAGACTGGATCCGACGTTGCGCAGACTGCGACCTTCGAGGACGACGGATTGCACGGCTTGCCTTTCCTTTGGTTGCAGCTCGGCGAGCGCCTGCTGAACGATGGTTCTGCGTTCAGCATTGAGCATCATTGACATGCCAGTGTTCGCTCCAGCCTGAAGATCCAACGGGAGGGGTTGCCAGCGGGTTTTTGATCTGTAAGTCGCCTGGATCCATTGTTCATGGCTGCTCCTGGGCCGATTGGTATGGCTCAGTCGTTGCGCTTCCTCCTCCAGCCGTCTCGGTAGTCGCACCATGGCGACGCTGTCCCGCAGGTAATGAAGAATCGCCCCACGGACATGGGGCCTGGCGAATGCCTCAAAGGGCACATTCGTTTCGCTTCTATAGGCCTTGGTCGCTTTGATCAGACCAAGAACGGCCACCTGAAAGAGGTCGTCCTGATCGAGACCGGTCCGCTGTGAAAAGTTCCTGGCCAGACGCTGTGCAAGCTCGAGGTGGCGTTCAACCACACGGTTGCGCCGTTGAATGTTGGAGTTGGGCATGAACAAACAAGATCCGGGACGTTGTATTCCGTCCGTTGTTCAAGCCATGCATAAGGCTGATGCCCAATGCATCAGTGGCATCACGGATCTGTGGCCACAACGCTGTTCAGCAAGGCCTCGGGGCCGTTCGCTGTCAACCACCTCCGGTCCGACCGCTCCGTGCTCAATAGATATCCCGCAAAGCCAAGGGCGTTGACGCTGTACCCGTGAACCTCGTCGCGAGCCCGTTTCACCAGGGCCATCCACCCTTGACTGATCAGCAGGTTGTAGGGATGTAAAGGCTGATCAACCCGCTGCGGTGAGCCAAGCCCGCTTCGTTCACAGAGCTCGAGGTAGGCCGCTGAGAGAGTTGTGCCGGACCAGGTCGCCGGCAGCGGTTGAATGCGGACGCTGTTTTGGAGGGTGTTACCGGGCACTGTTCCGGATCCGTCCAGCAAGTGCTGCTGAAACCATGGCTCGCGGGGACAGAGCCGGGCGCCGGCCTTCCTCGGCAACAGCTGCAGATGCCGATGCGGTTGGCTGGCACCGGCCTGGGGACCGCTGTTGAAAAACCAAAGACCTGTGGACTCCTGATTCACCCTGCAGACCGCGGTCCAATCCTCCAGCGACAACCATCCCACCTGGGGTTGCCAGCTGCGGCTGATCAGCAGCATGTGGCCCAGCTGAACGGGATATTTGTTGAGGATCAGCACGTGCTGGTCACCGATTCCAGTGATTTCGAGGCGCTCATCCCAGGGGAGGAACGGATTCGGTTTCGGTCCGGCAGTTCTCAGGTGCCGCGGAGGGGCGCCGACCAGATGGCGGATCTCAAAGTCGCTGTCACCTTCTCCATGCCAGGTCTCGATGTCGGTGCTCAGGGGGCGTAGAGCACCGTTGTTCAGCGCTTCCTCGCTTCGAAGCAATGCTCGCTGGTGCAGTCCCTCGGCGACCATCGCAACCCATTCGTCCTCTAGGACGAGGCGATCGTAGGCGGGAGCAGTCTTGCGTTCGCTAGACGTCATGCAGAGACATCGTTCATTCAATGACGTCCCAAGGACACGACGCCTGGACGGGACTGGCACTGGTGGTCGGCACCGGTGGAATCGGATCAGCCATCACAGCGCGCCTGAAGCAGACCTTCCCTGGCCTCAGGGTGATGACCGCAGGGCGGCAAGGACCACCGGTTCAGGATCTGACCCTGGACATCGAACGGGATGCGGATCTTGCGACTTTGAGCGAGACCCTGCGTGGGGAGACCGGCGAGCTTCGACTGGTGGTCAATGCCACGGGTCGACTGCACGGTCCTGGCCTCGTTCCTGAAAAGCGCCTCAATCAGCTTGAGCGCCGTGCCCTGCTTGAGCAGTTCTCGATCAATGCCATCGCTCCGGTGTTGCTCGCCCGCTCGGTGGAATCACTTCTGCATCGTGATCGCCCCTTTCATTTCGCCAGCCTCAGTGCCAGGGTCGGCAGCATTGGTGATAACAGCAGTGGCGGTTGGTACAGCTATCGGGCGGCCAAGGCAGCTCAGAATCAGCTGCTTAAAACTCTGAGCATTGAATGGCGTCGTCGCTGGCCTCTTGCCACCGTGACGCTTCTGCACCCCGGCACAACAGACACCGGGCTGTCCAAACCTTTCCAGACCTTTGTGCCCCCGGAGAAGCTGTTTACGCCACAGAGGGCGGCAGAGCAGTTGGTGGATGTGCTGATCGCTCAGACGCCAGAGGATTCAGGGGCGTTCCTGGCCTGGGATGGTCAACCGATCGATTGGTGAGCGTGTTCCTTCAACTGATCAAGGCTGACCACGCTCAGTGCCGTGTCCTCAGTGGCCTCGAGGCACACCAATGGAGCCATGCCATCGTCATAGGCCTGCTTCCAAC
>CAJWIC010000096.1 GCA_913040905.1 uncultured Synechococcus sp.
CTGCGCGCTGTAACCCGTGGTCATGGCGATGGCCATGGACCTCGTCAGCGGCAGCCGTCACCGTACAGACCAGGCCCAGCCCCAGCCGGTGATGGGGAGCACGACGGGTGCCTCAGTTCGCTGCAAGCAATTGCCGCAGCTGCGGTTCCAGCAGGGCAAAGGCCTTGCCGCGGTGGCCGTGGCGTTTCTTCTCCACCAAAGGCATCTCGGCGAAGGTGCGGCCGGTTCCGGTGACTTCAAAGACCGGGTCGTAACCGAAGCCCTGATCACCCCGTGGTGCACGGGTGATGAGTCCGTCGCAGCGACCCTCCACCTCCAGCAGCACCTGCCCATCGGGGCCCGCAATGCAGAGCGCCGCACAGAAGTGGGCTTCGCGCTGTTCGGACCCGTTCAAGGCGGTGAGCAGCCGGGCGATCCGCTCCGGATCGGTGGGGGCGTAGCGCGCTGAATGAACGCCAGGCGCTCCATCGAGGGCATCAACGCTGAGGCCGGAGTCATCGGCCAGAGCCCATTCGCCGGTGGCTTCCGCGACAGCGATGGCTTTGAGCCGGGCATTGGCGGCGAAGGTGGATCCGGTCTCCTCGACCTCCAATCCCGCGGGCTGGGGTTGGACGGTCACGGGGAGGTCGTTCAGCAGCCCCTCAAATTCACGGATCTTGCCGGCGTTCCCGCTGGCGATCACCAGGGTTTTCATGCGGCTTCGGCGTAACGCTTCGCCCAGGCCAGCACAGCACCGACCCGATCGGGATCAGGGGCTTCGCAATACAGGCGCAGCAAGGGTTCAGTGCCGGAGAAGCGCAGCATCAGCCAATGGCTGGCGCCCATGCGCAGCTTGATGCCGTCCGTCGTGTCCACGCCGGACACCGCAACACCGGCCACCTCCTGCGGTGTGGAGCTCGCCAGGAGGGTCTCCAGACGCCGGCGGGCCTCCATGTCCTGCAGCCGTAGATCCAGCCGGTCGTAGTGGCTGGCACCACCATGCTGTCGCTGCAGAGCATCGAGGCGGCTGCCGAGGGGCTGGCCGCCTTCCACCAGGGCCTCCAGCACCAGCATCGCGGCGAACAGGGCGTCCCGTTCCGGCAGGTGCATGCCGAAGCCCACTCCCCCGGACTCCTCCCCGCCGATCAACACATCACCCGCCAGCATCTCGCTGGCGATGTATTTGAACCCAACGGCCAGCTCCAGGACGTCACGGCCCTGGGCCTCCGCCACCAGGCGCATCAGATCGGAACCGCTCACGGTCTTCACCACCGTTCCAGGCAGCTGGCGGGCCCGGGCGAGATGGTCGATCAGCAGGGGCATCAGCAGCTGGGTGCTGCAGAAGCGACCGTTTTCATCGACGGCGGCGATGCGATCACCATCGCCATCGAACACCAGGCCCACAGCTGGTGTGCCTGTGGCCGTTGAGGCCTTCACCGCCGTGATCAGCTCTTCCAGGTATGGAGCCAGCGGTTCCGGTGGATGGCCGCCGAACAGGGGATCGCGGTTGGTTCGGATCTCATCGACGAGCTCCGTTGCTTCAGGGCCGAGCAGATCACTGACACAGCCAGCGGCCGAACCGTGCATCGGATCGACGATCACCCTCAGATTCATCGCCTTGAGACCCGTCACCAAAGCGCTGAGGTCCAATTGGCGCCGCAAGCCTTCCAGATGCTCACCCCGTCCATCGAAGCGGCTGGTGGTTGCTGCGATGGGTGCGGTGATGCCGCCAGCAGCCAGTCGCCGCTCCACCGCCGCGGTGAAGTCCCCTTCAACCGAACCGCCAAACGGACCCTTGATCTTCAGGCCCAGCCATTCGGGGGGGTTGTGACTGGCGGTGATCACCAGCGCCCCCAGGGCTTTCCGCTCCACCACCGCCCAGCTGCAGGCCGGAGTCGGCACCGCCGTTTCTGTCAGCAGTGGCTCGAGGTTGCAGCCCCGCACGGCGCTGGCAATGGCTTCCGCCAGTTCCGGCGCCAGAAAGCGGCGATCGAAGCCGATGATCACCGTGCGGCTGTTCAGGCCCTCTGGTGCGCGATGGGCCAGTTCCTGGGCAGCAGCAGCTGCAACCGGCAGCAACCGTTCCACGGTGATGTCCACGCCCAGGACGCCGCGCCAGCCGTCGGTGCCGAACTTGATCGGCGCAGAACTGAGGCGGAGAGGTGATGACGGCATGGACGAGCGGTCAATGGTCAGGATCTAGCAGCTGGCAGCCGTAGGGTCGGCCCATGGGTGCCACCCCGCTTGCCGACAACGTTCTCACCGACCGGCTGCTGCGCAGCTGGTTGCGTTGCCGTCGGAAGGCCTGGCTGGACCGGCATGGGGATTCGTCCCGACGGCAGTGGACGGCACACCGGAATCTGTTGCTGGACGACCAGCAACGCAGCTTCGTGGCGCTGCTGCCCAGGAAACCCGGTCGCGGAGAACCGGCCTGTGCAGACGGAGCGGCTGGTGTTGTGGGGCTGAGATTGAAAGGGGAGGGCCCTGGAGGACAAGTTCTGGAGGCGCACCCCCCGTTGCTGCTCCGGGTGAGGGGAACGAGCCGTTGGGGAGACTTCGCCTATCAGCCGGTGCTGGCGCGTCAGGGGCGTCGTACGACGCGGGAACATCAGCTCCCCCTGGCGCTGATGGCCTTGCTGCTGGAGCAGGAGCAGCAGGCGCCGGTGACGGAGATGCTGGTGGTGGGTGGCGGTGGCCGTCGACTGGAGCGGGATCGGGTTGGACTGTCCGCTGGATTGCGCAAGCAATTGGCGGATGCCTTGCGCAAGCTGCGGCAGGATCTGCAGCGGTCTCAGCCGCCTGATCTGGCGGCGGATCGCCGCAAGTGCACGCTTTGCAGTTGGCGGCAGGTCTGCAACGGCGTCGCTGCCAGCGAAGGTCACCTCAGCGAAGTGAGCGGCATCGGGGCCAAGCGTCGGGAGATGCTCCAGGGGCTCAACATCCATGGTCTTGCTGATCTGGCTGCTGCAGATCCAGACCAGTTGGCCATTGCCATGGAACGCTTCGGCGAACAGCACGGCGAGGTCGCCCGCACCCTGGTGGCTCAGGCGCGATGTCAGCTGAATGGTGATCCGGAACGGCTCAGCAGCAGTCCGGCTTTGCCGGAACTGACCGCTGCGCCAGGGGTGCTCTTTTACGACATCGAGTCAGACCCTGACGCCCGCCACGACTTCCTGCATGGGTTCTGGTGCCTGCCACGCGGCAGCGATGGAGGCTGGGATCCGGCAGCGGCGCGCTATCAGCCGCTGCTGGTGTTGGCGGAACACGGTGAGCTGCGCTGCTGGCAGCGGATCGCTCGTTACATCGATCACTTTGAGAGTTGGCCGGTCCTCCACTACGGCGAAACCGAATCCTTGGCTCTGCTGCGCATGGCGCAACGGCAAGGGGTCTCAGAGCTGCAGCGGGCGCGGCTGCGTCGGCGCCTGGTGGATGTCCATGCTCGAATTCGCCACCATTGGCGTCTTCCCCTCAGCAGCTACGGCTTGAAGTCGGTGGCGTCCTGGCAGGGTTTCCAGTGGAGCCAGAGCCGGGTGGATGGGGCCCATGCCTTGCTCTGGTGGCGCCATTGGCAGGGGGAAGGATCCAAGCGGCGCGGTAGTTCCCATGCCTTGCGTTGGATTTTCCAGTACAACCAGGACGATTGCCGCGCCACCTGGGCGGTCGCTGACTGGCTTCGCCGTCAGGATCAGGCTGGTGGGGCCTGAAACGCAGCCGGTTGCGACAGCTGAACAGCCTGGCCGGTGGGCCCCGACAAAGTTGGAAGATCCAGAAACTGGCGACGCACCAGAGCGAGCCCGAACGTGCCCTCTGTGGCATGGGAGAGGGCGCTGGTGATACTGCCGGCTCGATCCGTTCCGACCCTGAGCTGATCACCCGGTTGCAGGGGCTGATCGCTGATCCAGCAACGCAGTTGTTGCTTCACACCAGCTTTGCCGGCAAGTTTCGCCATGGTCTCCTGCCCCAGATAGCAACCTTTGTCGAGGCTGATCTGCCCTGACAAGCCCAGTTCGAGGGGGTTGGTCTCGCCGTTCATTTCAGCTGGGCCGGGTGGGAAGCCCTGCTGCAGGCGATGGCGTTCCAGCGCATCGTTCTCCAGACGCGTCGATCCGACCAGCGCATCAGGTAACGGTTGCTCTTCCTCAAGCCACCACACCGAGCCGGCGGGTTCGAAGCCTTGAACGCGCCGTTGACGACCTGATGCGACCAGGCGAACCCGATCGGCGGGGAAGATCACCTGATCGAAGCCGCGGCTGACGGCCTGCGCATCCCCGGCCAGGACGAGAACATCGGCACCCGTGCCATCAAACCGGAGCTCCAGCAGGGCCCGAAGCCGACCCGTCGCGGTGAGCCAGCAGCTCAGTTCCAACACCCCATCAGCCACCCGCGACAGATCAGCCGTGGTCTGCCCCTGCAGAAAATCTCTGGCGCCCACGCCGTCCAACCGAAGCAGAGGAAAGGCTTCGTCCCAGTGGATGGTGGCCGTCATCAGCTGAGCTCCTCGGCGCAGCTGGATACCTCCGACAGTCGGAACAGACTCACCAATTCCAGGTCCGCAGCAGCCATGGCTGCTGCGCCACCCTCTTCGCGGTCCACGAGTGTGATCACCCGATTGACGACAAAGCCAGCTTCCCGCAGTTGATGCACGGCTTTCAGGGAGGACCCCCCGGTGGTGACCACGTCCTCCAGCACGGTGATCAGAGCGCCTTTCTGCGGAAGTGGTCCTTCCAGCCAGGCACCGGTGCCATGGCCTTTGGCCTGCTTTCTCACGATCAGGGCATCCAGTGATCGTCCGACCAGGGCCGCAGCCATCGCGACACCGCTGACGAGGGGATCCGCACCCAGGGTCAGCCCCGCCACGGCAATCGCCTCGGCGTCGACATGGTCCAGCATGCCGCTGCTGATCAGGGCCAGACCGGATCCGCTCAAGCTGACGGGTTTGCAATTCACGTAGTGCTCGCTCTCCCGTCCGGAGGCCAGCGTGAACTGACCACGGCGATAGGCCTCCTGGGCAAGCCGCTCCAACAGGCTGCGTCGGGCGTCGTCGTCGAAACGGAAAGCTGGGGGCATGGGGCTGGCCGCGCGCACGAATCGTCTTTAGTTTGCGCTTAGCGGGGTTGAGCTCTTGGGATCCACAACGCTGTGCTCTGCGCGTTGGCTGCTGGGCCTGGTTCTGGCTGGCGTTTCCACTGGCTTGAGTTCCGTTGCGGCACGTCCTTTGATCTGCACGACAACGCTTGAGGCTCCTGACCTGTCGTCTGCGGTGACTGAACCCGTGGAGGTCACCACCTGCGCTCCGGTGGACACCACCAGTGAGCTGGTCGAGCGTCGCCTCTACACCTGGACCTCCCCCTATGAACGGGGCGTTGACCTGGTGCATCAGATCACTGATCTGTTCGGGATCGCCGTCGCGGGCGAGGGTGGCTCCCGGTTGATGGGGCTGGGATTTCCTGATCAGACCATCATCTGGGACGCCGCTGCGATCAGTTCAACCACCCGGGCGCTGCTGGAGGAGCAGAGTCCAGCGCTTCCCTTGAGAACTCAGGATCTGGCCAATGGCTTCGACAGCAGCCTTGCTTTGGAGAGCTTCGAACCGGAGCAGCCCATCCAGCCCAAACCAGAATTTGTTGAGTCCGACATCGCACCGCTTCAACCCCTGTGGTAACAATCGTGTTGACCAGGGGGTCTAGCAATCTGGTGAATGCAGCGAACTCATAATTCGCCTAAGGCGAGT
>CAJWIC010000097.1 GCA_913040905.1 uncultured Synechococcus sp.
ACGGTGATGCAGATCGGATGCTGGCGGTTGATGCCCAGGGTCGGGTAGTGGATGGTGATCATGTGCTGTACCTCTGGGGAACGGTGCTTCAGGAGCAGAAGGCGCTCCCCGGCGAGCGTCTGGTTGCCACGGTGATGTCCAACCTTGGATTTGAGCGGGCCTGGGAGCGGCGCGGTGGTGTGCTCGAACGCACGCCCGTCGGCGACCAGCACGTCCATGCCGCGATGGTGGCCAGTGGAGCCGCTCTTGGGGGTGAGCAGTCGGGCCACATCCTTGCGGCATCCCATGGGCTCTGCGGTGATGGGGTCCTCACGGCGTTGCAGCTGGCAACGCTCTGCCATGGCCAGGACATCGCCTTGAGCGATTGGTTGGATCGCAGCTTCAGGGCTTATCCCCAGAAGCTGGTGAATGTGACGGTTCCGGACCGAGCCCGCCGCAAGGGATGGTCCAGTTGCGGACCGCTTCAGGATGCGGTGCTCCAGGCGGAAGCGAGCATGGGGGATGCCGGGCGCGTGTTGGTACGGGCCAGTGGCACCGAGCCGGTGCTCCGGGTGATGGTGGAAGCCGAGGAGCAGTCGCAGGTGGACCACTGGACCCAGCATCTGGCCGCACTGGCCGACGAGCATCTCAACGCTGCCTGAGCAGCAGCTCACGGGCCATGGTGAGCGCCCCCCAGCAGGCATCCGATGCTGCCTGGGTCCAGCGGGCCCCGGGCATCGTCGCGCTGATCCCCTGAACAACGGCCCGTTGCACGCTGCCCGGGTGCTGCAGCACGCCGCCGAGCCCTGCAACTGCCGGTTGCTGCAGATCGAGTTCCCGAGCGACGGTGGCAGCGCAGCACACCAGAGCGGCCGCTGATCGTTGAAGAATCTCCTGCGCTGCCGGGAGTTCTGCATCAGCGGCTTCCACCAGCAGCGGTGCCAGGGCAGCCAGGTCAGCGGCCGCGCGAGACGGGTGAACCACCCAGGCTTTGACCTCGGCATGGCTGCGGCAGTTCAGCTGCTCCCACATCCGCTGGCGCAGGTGATGGTCCGGCATCCTCCCATCGGCCATCTGCAAGGTCAGCTGCAAACCCTGATGCCCCAGATCAAATGCGGAGCCGGCGCCATCGAGCATCCAGCCCCATCCGCCGCAGCGGTGTTCCCGCCCGTGGGGGTCCCGGCCGAGGCAGATCATGCCGGTGCCGCTGATCAGGATGATTCCAGCACCATCGGGGAATGCCCCCCGCAGCGCGGTGCGTTCGTCGCCGGTGGCGAGGGCTGCGCTCTGGCGAAGCGACAGAGCGTCCGCCAGCAATGCTGTGGCTCTTGGCTGCAGAGGGGTGCCCTGTTCGATTCCGCTGGCGCCAATCACGGCGGCATCCAGCTTCAGCTGCGCTTGACCTTGAACGGCAGCCCTCAGGCTGGTGCGGACGGCCTGGCGGAACCGCTCGTCACCGCCGGTGGCATCGAGGTGGGAGACCCCAGGACCTGATCCTTCGCCAAGGATCTGCCAATGATCTCCCCGCCAGCGGCTGACCCGGCAACGGGTGCTGGTCTGGCCGGCATCAAATCCTGCAAGCAGCATCAGTCCCGCAGCCAGCTGGAGCCGAGGCTGGCCAGTGCGAACCAACCGATCAGCTGCACCTCTGGCCGGAAGAAGATCGTGTCGGTGATGCCCTGGGTGAGCAGTCCGGCGATGGCGGCGAGGCTACCGATGGCGATCAACCCCTGCTGGCCGTGGATGCGAAGGCCGCGCCGCAGGCTGTTCAGCAGCAGTCCCAGGCAGGCCAACAGCCCTGGAACACCCGTTTCCACCAGGATTTCCAACGGTACGGAGTAAGCGCTGAGGGCATTGAACTTCGGTTGCTGATACAGCGGGTAGATGCTGTTGAAGGCGACATTGCCGGGCCCGATTCCCAGCCATGGGCGGTCCTGAACCATGGCGAGGGCCGCCAGCCATACGTTGATGCGGAAGTTGTTGGAGCTGTCACCGCGGCCGGCCAGCAGACTCAGCACCCGGGTGCGAATCGGTTCCAGCTGCGTGATCGCCAGGGTGAGCACGATGCCACCGATCAGAAGGGCGCCGAGGGGCAGCAGGCGTCGCCAGAGGGGAGGCCAGTGGGCTGTGCCGCGGAGCAGGAGCAGCAGTCCCGCAAGGGCCATGCCCGCCAGCAGACCCAGCCAGCCCCCGCGGCTGTAGGTAAACAGGATGGCGATCCCCGCCAGCAGGGCGGTTACTGCCGCCACCATGCGAAAGCTCAGCCGCCTCCAGCGCAGGACGGCAATGCAAGCCAGCGGCACCAGGGGCAGGAGGTAGCCGGCCAGGAGGTTGGGATTGCCCAGTGGTCCGTAGATGCGAATCGTGCCGGCACTCACCGAGTTGGGATCAGCCCAGCCGGCGAGTTCCTCGGTGGAGGCATACAGCTGCCGCAGCGCCAGGACACTGCTGAGCAGACCACCGCCCAACAGGGCGGCCAGCAGTCGGTCCCACCAGATGATCTGCCGTTCCAGCAGGGTGCGCATCAGGGCGAACACGCCCAGGTAACTGGCCAGCTTCAGCAGACCTTTGGCCGCCGCGAGCGGAACGGGGGAGAACCCTGTGCTCACCAAGGCGATGGCGAGGTACAGCAGGACCCATCGGCTGATGGCTCCGATGCGCTCAGCGGGGGTGATCAGTGACCAGAGCAGCCAGAGCAGGCCAGCGGCAGCGATTTCCAGCCCCAGACCATTGCGCGAGACGAAGGGCAGGCTGCCCAGCAGCAGCATCAGCACTCCCCCCGAAAGCAGCTCCAGCCGCTGCTGCACTGATGCCGTCACCGCCAGACATCCGCGCCAGCGCAGGAGCAGAGAACCAGACAGGTGATCTGTGGCTTCGGCCATCGCTCAGGCTTCGGGGAAGACCGTCTCAGCGGGATTATCAAGCGCCTGCCAGCGGCTTTCCAGTGCCTCCGCCTCAGGGAGTGGATGCGCATTGCGCTGATACAGCACGCGATACACGGGAAGATTCTTCTCGAGGACGTATTGCTCCCGTTCCGTGGGAACCGGCAGGGGGTTGTCGTCGCGCCAGGGTCTTGCATCCGACTCCGGCCGCGAGAAACAGCCACTCAGTTCCGTGAGGGCCACCATCGGTTCGATCACTGCCAGAACATCGCTCTGCAAGAAGAGCTCCCGCCCGGGCTGGAGGGCCGCCGCGATGGCCAGCAGCAGAGCGGGCTGCAACACCCGACGCTTGCGATGCCGCCGTTTGAACCACGGGTCCGGGAATTGCACTGAGACCCGCTGCAATCTGTCGTTCGGCAGAGCTGCGAGCCAACTTTCCAGGCTGATGTTGGCGTTGCAGAACAGCACACGCACATTGCCCTGGTCACTGTTGAGAGCATCGCGGTCGGCGGCGGTCACGAGGGGGCGGCGGATCTCCACACCCAGGTGGTTCCATCCCGGGTTCAATTCGGCCAGCCCCAGGATGCAGCGTCCTCTGGCGCAGCCGATATCGAGGTGAATCGGTTGCTCGGGGTGGTCGAACAGCTCTCCGGGTGATGGCAGCTGCAGCGGCAGCTGGAAGAAGCGGCTGAGGGGATTGACGTGCTGGCGCAACGTTCAATCGGCATTGGCAGGGGGATCCTGCCTCAGCAGCCCCCAGCAGGCGGTGTAGCCATGGAGATGAGTGGACCCGGCCACCGGCCCGATTTCGCCGTTGCAGAAGGCCCCGGCCATCGGCAGGTCCGGCATCACGGTGCGACCCAGGTTCACATCGCCATCGGCTTGACCGAACAATCCCTGGCCACGCCCCAGGCAGGCCATCAGCAGACCGAACACAGGAGCTGATCCGGCCCCTTCGGTTGAGGAGCGCAGCAGGTTGAGTGCTTCCGTGCGAGAGGCATCGGCTTCCCGCAGCTGGAACTGAACATTCATGCCGGGACGCACCCGATCCGCCACCGCCACCGCGCCGTTGTTGGGGTCCACACCGATCAGATTGCGGACGAGGAAGGCCCCACGGTCACCATCCGGATGGTTGGGGGTGAGCTGCAGATTGCGGCGTTCGATGCCGAGGAAAAGGGAGTGACGCACCTGTTCCCGTTCCTCCTGGGTCAGGTCCGCCAGGATTCGTTGCAGGCACGCCACCGGGGTGTCGCGACGCTCCCCATCATTGAGTTCCAGCACCACGTTGCGCTGGACCTGCTCGATCGAAAACACCGGCCCGATCGGCCGGCAACCCTGCGCCACCACGCTGTCCAGCCGCCAATCACCGCCGATGGAGCAGATCACCGCTCCTGTCACCACGCGGTCGTCGAACAGCAGGGAGCCATGGGGAGCATTGTGGGGACAGGCAATGCCGCCGATCTTTTCGGCGGCTGGAAAGGCGTAGTCCATCCCACTGATCAGATCATTGATGTTGCTGCTGGTGGGATCGATCAGCAGGATCTGGCTGCGGCACTGCTTCGGGTTCAGGCCACTCCACTCCTGCCATGTCTGCGCAGAGCCGTCGAGATCCGGCAGCGACGTTGTGGAAAGAGCCACGCTGTCGATCTCGGCTCCCGGCAGATTCAGCAGGGTCACACTCAGTGACGGGGCCTGCTCGATTTCGGCGGCAGTGCCGTCGGCTCGGGTTCCAACAACGCCACCGCCGGCTGCCCCAAGCCAGTGCCGTGATTTCAAGTCCTGTCGCAGCAGTGGCAACAGGCGTGGCAGGTCGCTGGCGTACCCCGTCGAGGCGAACACCAGGGCTAGGTCAGCTTCCCCCCGTTGTCCCAGCTGGCTGACCACCTCCCGAACGGCTTCCTCGAGCGAGGGTCGGGTGGAGAGGGCCGACCGACAACTGGGTGATGCGGTCGCAGCGCGGAACCAGTCGAGGGGGGAGAACATGGCCATGAATTGGACCCTATCAATCCCTGCAGCACGGTGCGGGACATCGATAATGGCGCGATTACAGCGTGCCGTTTTGAACGAGCTTTCCTACCGGGTACTGGTGTGGCTCACCTATCGGCTGGCGGCGACGATGGCTCTGGGCCTGCCATTGGTGTTGCTGATCTGGTCGACCTGGCGGGGTGACTCAGTCGTGCAGCGATTGCTTGGTCTCTATTGGAAGGTGGCCAGCCTGATGATGATCAGCTTGCTGTTGCTCACCGACGAGCGCCCCCTGGGGTACGTGACGGCTGTTGTGGCGCCTGTGTTGATGGTGGTGAGTGTCTGGTTCTGGGTGGATCTCAATGAGGAACTGGCCGACCAGCCCCCATGGCGTCCCTTGCCGCTCACCGTTCGTCTCTGGCGTTGGGCCCTCAGCGGCTTCGGTGTGATCAGCCTGGCGATGACCGCGACGGGTCTGCGCTGCATGGAGTCGCCCAGTTCGGATTGTGCTGCCTGGCTGGAAGCACCACAGGGCTTGCATCGCGTGGTTGAAACCGTGTTTGATTTCGTCTTCGGAGGTCAGTGGAGCGAGGCTGTTGCGGCTTTCGTCGGTTACGTGGCCCTGGTGGCCTATCTCGCTGGCTTCCTGCAGTGGCTGTTGGTGCGCCTGCCCCGCCACGGGCGGGTGGCCGGTGAGTTCTGATGTCGGACCGTGAACTTGTCCAGCAGCTCGAGGAGCGCAGCCGTTTGCAGCCTGACCGCGTCGTGCGGCTCACCGGCCTGGTGGAGGGCGATGCCTTTGAGCTGCTGATCTTCCGTGGGTTCAGCAGCAGCACCACCCATCCAACCGC
>CAJWIC010000098.1 GCA_913040905.1 uncultured Synechococcus sp.
AGTGACAATCTCCTTGTAAGGGAGGTGCTCTACCGCTGAGCTAATCGCCCGATGCAGCGGATTCTGCCTCAACGCGGCAGGCTGACCAAAGCCGTCACGCTCCGTCTCGATGGCCTCCGGCCGGGCCCATGACCGCGCCACGCTGATCGTTAGTGCTCCACTCGGGCTGTGTATGGCCACGCTGGGGGGCATCGACGCCGGCTTGGTGGCTGCTGCGGCATGCAGCTTCGGCGGACTCTGGCTTTCACCGGATCTGGATACCCACTCCAACGCCCTGAGGCGCTGGGGAGCGCTCCGGGGGCTGTGGTGGCCCTACCGCCGGCTGATTCCCCACCGATCGCTCTGGTCCCATGGCCCCCTGATCGGCACAGGCCTGCGGTTGCTGCTGCTGCTGGGCTGGTGGGTTCTGCTGTCAGGACTCATTGGCTGGCCCAGGAACGCGGGATTGCCACAACTGGCCAGCTGGCTGGAACAACAGCCCCATCAGGCCATCGCCCTCGTGATCGGCCTGGAGACCAGCGCCTGGCTGCATCTGATCCTGGATGGCGATCCATGGCCCGTGGAATGGGCACAGCGGCGCCGGCGATGAGAAGGTGGGCGCGCATCGAACCATCTCTCCATGGCTTCAGAGCGGCCTGATGCGCTGCAGCAACTGATCGAGGTGGTGGCCCGTCTGCGGGATCCGGATCAGGGCTGTCCCTGGGATCTGAAGCAGACCCACGCCTCGTTGGTGCCCTACGTGCTCGAGGAGGCCCATGAAGTGGCCGATGCCATTCGCCATGGCGACGACAGCCACCTCAAGGAGGAATTGGGGGATCTGCTGCTGCAGGTAATTCTCCATGCCCAGATCGGCCGCGAACAGGGCCGCTTCGATGTGGACGCCATCGC
Source organism: uncultured Synechococcus sp. (assembly GCA_913040905.1). Next base: position 889 of record CAJWIC010000098.1, read on the forward strand.
CCGCGCCATCAGCGACAAACTGATTCGCCGCCATCCCCATGTTTTCGGCGGAGAGCCCCGCAGCTGGGATGCGATCAAAGCCGAGGAACAGGCCGACTCCCTGGCGCAGTCCTCCAGTCCCCTCAGCGACCGGTTGACCAGCAAGGTGCGGGGCATGCCCGCACTGGCCGGAGCCATGGCGATCTCCAAGCAGGCGGCCAAGGCCGGCTTCGAGTGGGACGACATGGCAGGCGTGTGGGACAAGGTGCAGGAGGAACTGGATGAACTGAAGGAGGCCATCGCCAGCGGCGACCAGGGCCATGCCCAGGAGGAACTGGGCGATCTGCTGTTCACCCTGGTGAACGTGGCGCGCTGGTGCCGCCTTGACCCGGAGGAGGGACTGGCCGGTACCAACCACCGCTTTCTCGACCGCTTCTCCCGGGTGGAGTCCGCCCTGGGTGGCGATCTTCAAGGCCGCAGCATTCAGGACCTGGAAGCGCTCTGGCAGGCGGCGAAAGCTCAGATCAGGGCTGAGCAGGCTGCAATTCACTCCTCAGGCGTTGGCCGGTAGCCGCGCTGTCGCTTGAGATCACCCCGCCTTTTCTTGGCCTCCAGACGACGCTTCACCGCACCACGCCCGGGACGGGTGGACTTCCGGGATGGCGGCGGGGGCTGCAGACCCTGACGCAGCAGGTCGGCCATGCGATGCAGAGCCTTCTGACGGTTCTGCCACTGGGAACGTTCCTCAGCCACCACCACCCGCAGACATCCGTCCGATAACCGGGGTGCCAACTGCTCCAGCAGTCGAGCGCGGCGGAAGGGACCCAGCACCGAACAGGTGTGTAGATCCAGCACCAGCTCCACCCGTGAATCGGTGGTGTTCACCCCCTGCCCCCCCGGACCGGAGGCCCGCGAGAAGCGCCACTGCAACTCCCCGGAGGGAATCACCAGGCGATCCGTGACATAAAGATCCAGAACCATCGCGTCACGCTGGCACCTCAACCCCGTCAGCGAGTTCACTGGAGAGATCACGGACACCAGCGCCATGGGCGGATGGATCGATGAAGAACACCGCGGGGTCCGCTACGGCCTCGCCGGTGACGTGCTCGTGGAGGAGACCAGCCCGTTCCAACGCATCAGCGTGATCCGCAGCGAGCGATACGGCAAAGGCCTGTTGCTCGATGGCTGCTGGATGACCGCCGAGCGGCAGGAACGGCACTATCACGAACCGCTGGTCCATCCAGCCCTCTGCAGCGCTGAGGCGATCGAACGGGTGCTCGTGATCGGCGGCGGCGACGGCGGCACCGCCCGGGAATGTCTTCGGCACCCGGGGGTGCTTCATCTCGACCTCGTGGAGATCGATGGACGGGTGGTGGAGCTCAGCCAGGAGCACCTGCCGGGCATTGGTGGGGCGGCCTGGAGTGATCCCCGCTGTCACCTCACGGTGGGAGACGGCATCGCCTGGGCCGCAGAATCGGCAGACGCCAGCTACGACGTTGTGCTGGTGGACGGCTCGGACCCGGCTGGTCCGGCGGAAGGCCTGTTCAATCGAACCTTCTTTGAACACTGCCGACGCATCCTCAGACCTGGCGGTGTGTTCGCCACCCAGAGCGAATCACCGGAAGCCTTCCGCGAGGTGCATGTGGCCATGGTGCGCCTGCTCCGCGAGGTGTTCGGCCACGCCGACCCCCTGTACGGGTGGGTGCCGATGTATCCCAGCGGCTGGTGGAGCTGGACCTTCGCTGCTGTGGACGGCCCCCTCTACCGAACTGTGCAGCAGGCTCGGGCCGAGCTGGTGGCCGATGGCTGTGAGATCTGGAGCCCTCACTGGCAACAGGGCGCCATGGATGCTGTCCCCGCCTTCATCCTGCGGGAGTTGGCGCGATGACCGCTTTTGACAGCGACGGCAGCATTTTCATGGGATCCCGGCGCGACCCGGCCGGCTGCCGCGTTGGCCTGTTCGGCGTCCCCTACGACGGCACCACCTCCTTCCGGCCTGGCACCCGGTTTGGACCAGCAGCAATCCGTGAGGTCAGCCAGGGGCTGGAAACCTATTGCCCACAGCTGGATCTGGATCTGGAGGATCTGGCCTTTGCCGACCTCGGCGCTGTGGACATTTCCTTCGGCGCACCGGAACCCGTTGTGGATGCTGTGCACCAGGCCACAAGGACTGTGCTCGATCTGGGTCTCAAACCTCTGATGTTGGGGGGTGAGCATTCGATCAGCTCCGGTGCTGTCGCTGCAGTCGCTGAGCAGCATTCCGATCTGGTGCTGGTGCAACTGGATGCCCATGCAGATCTCCGCGAGGAGTGGCTCGGTGCCCGCCACAGCCATGCCTGCGCCATGCGGCGCTGTCTGGAGGTGCTGCCCAGTGGCGACCTGTTGCAGCTGGCGATTCGCAGCGGCACCCGCAACGAATTCCTTGAGCTAAAGCGCAGTGGTCGACGGATGGACGATGTCCATGCCATGCGAGAGACCATGGCTCCCTGGATCGGCCGCCCGGTGTATCTCACTGTGGATCTGGACTGGTTTGATCCAGCCGTGCTTCCTGGAACAGGTACCCCTGAGCCCGGTGGCTTCCTCTGGCGGGATTTCGCAGCCGTGGTTGATGTTCTGCGTGAGCATCAACTCGTGGCGGCCGATGTGGTGGAGCTGGCACCTCAACTGGACACCAGCGGGGTCAGCTCGGTGCTGGCGGCCAAGGTGACACGAAGTCTGATCCTGCTGATGGGTGCCGATCAGTAGAAGTGCCGTGCATCAGTCCGTTGTTGACGCAATCGGGTGTGCTGCTGAGCGATCAACTCCACCACCAACGTGGGATGGCGATGGATCAAGGTGAGGAAGCCGGACCGGTTCAGCCTGATCAGCGCCAGGGGAGTCAGGGCTTTGGCGTCGCGGCTGTGGAACTGGTTGGTGATCACCAGATCCTCGTAGAAGAACAACTCACCGGGGCCGTAACGGATGCGGTTACGGGGGCCGGAACTGAGTTCCACCAGCCCCAGATGCACGATATGAATGGCCTGAACCGGCTCGCCGCGCCGAAACACATAAGCACCCGTGGGGAGCGTCAGCCGATCAGCTTCCGGGTGCTCCCCGATCAGCTCAATCGTGTTGCTCACTCGGGACGACGTAGCCAACCAATCTGCGAAAGTAGGTGTTAAGTCTCACTGACGCGAGCGTTGAAGAGCGTCACAGACAACACACTCTGCGAAGTGTTGACCAAATCTTCAACCCCACCTAAGCCAAGGCTCGGTCCAGTTCCAGCTGCTGATCCATTTCCTGGTGCTGAGCCAGCTTGATCATCGGCAGCTGGGGTGAGCGGGGAGTCCAGTGGTGGCAGACCACCAGATTCGCTACATCCGGATGCACGGCCAGTCGACGCAAACGGCACCATCCCTCATCTGTTCCGGCTGCAGAACAATGCTGACAACTGCGACAGCAGGGAGTGCTCGTCAACAACAGCCCTCGAACAGCGTTCAAACTAGGGACGGTCAACAAAATGGACCAGCCCCGCTGGCAGATCTGCGGGTTCCCTTCCTGTTGCTGAAGCAACCCATAAGAATGCAGCGGTCTTCCCCCCCCCCATGACCCTGCAGCGCACTCCCCTCCATCAGCTCTGCCAGGACGGCGGCGGCCGCATGGTGCCTTTCGCCGGTTGGGAGATGCCCGTGCAGTTCAGCGGACTGATCCAGGAGCACAAGGCCGTGCGGGAGCACGTCGGGATGTTTGACATCTCCCATATGGGAGTGCTGCGGCTGGAGGGGCCGAACCCCAAAGATGCACTGCAACAACTGGTGCCGAGCGATCTGCATCGCATTGGTCCTGGCGAAGCGAGCTACACGGTGCTGCTGAACGAGACCGGCGGCATTCGCGACGACCTGATCGTTTACGACTGCGGTGCGCTTGACGACAACCGGGGTGCCCTGGTGCTGGTGATCAACGCCGCCTGCGCCGATGCAGACACCGCCTGGATTCGTGAGCGAATGGAACCGCTCGGCCTGATGGTGACCGACATCAAGAACGGCGGCGTGCTACTGGCCCTTCAGGGCCCAGAGGCCATCGCAATCCTGGAGGACCTGAGCGGAGAAGACCTCAGCGGCCTGCCCCGCTTTGGGCACCGCAGCCTCAGCCTGCAAGGGCTCACCAATCCGGTGTTCACAGCCCGCACTGGGTACACCGGTGAGGACGGTGCCGAGCTGCTGCTGAACGCGAACGACGGGCAAAAGCTCTGGCAGCTTCTGCTGGATCGCGGTGTCAGCCCCTGCGGCCTGGGGGCGCGTGACACCTTGCGACTGGAGGCCGCCATGCATCTCTACGGCATGGACATGAACGCCGACACCACACCCTTTGAAGCCGGCCTGGGCTGGCTGGTGCATCTGGAGATGCCAGCGGAATTCGTCGGCCGTCAGGCCCTCGAGCAGGCCGCAGCCTCCGGTCCCGCCAAACGGCTGGTGGGCCTCAAGCTTCAGGGTCGTGCCATCGCTCGGCATGACTACCCGGTTCTGCACGACGGCGGCCAAGTGGGCATCGTCACCAGCGGCACCTGGTCGCCCACCCTGGAGGAACCCATCGCCCTGGCTTATGTGCCTCCGGCACTGGCCAAAATCGGCACCGAACTGAGCGTGGAGATCCGCGGCAAGGCCCAGCCCGCCGTCGTGGTCAAACGCCCCTTCTACCGTCGGTCCTGAGCTGTGGGAAACTCGCCTGTCTTCGGCTGAGACTCCCATGCGCAGCAACGGTTGCGGCGACCTGCGCGAACAGAACATCGATCAGCAG
>CAJWIC010000099.1 GCA_913040905.1 uncultured Synechococcus sp.
TCATGTTGCAGAGCTTGCTGTCCTTGTAGGCCTTGCCGGGCTTGAACGGCTTGCCACTGGCCATCGACACCGGCTCCTGGAAACCGGCCTCGAACCCCGACAGATCCCCCAGATCAGCGGGGGCAGGGATGGGGATCTTGCCTCCCAGTTCCTTGGAGTTGGCCGTCACCGTTCCCAGAATCACCACCCGCTTGGACGGGTGAGAGGAAGCCTTGAGGCGATCCAACAGCAACTGCACCAGCAGGAAATGGCCGAAGTGATTGGTAGCCATTGAAATCTCGTAGCCCTGGGGCGAACGCTCCGGCTGCTTCAGCTTCGGCTTATACACGGCTGCATTGCAGACCACGGCGTCCAGTTGTTCGGGCAAGGCATCCACCGCCCGACGGACACTGTCGAGATCGCCCAGATCCATCAACACGTGCTGGAGACGGTCCTTCGGCAAGTCCATATCGTCGGCCGCTGCGGCGGCCCGCTGCGGGCTGCGATTGGCCGTGATCACCGTCCAGCCCCGCTTCACCAAAGCGCTGGTGGCATTCAATCCCACACCTGATGTGGTGCCGGTGATCAGAACGGTGCCAGGCGTGGACATCAAGACAGGGCCGGAAGGCTGCCAGTCTGCCGGTCAACACTCGGGGAGCCCGTGGTCGGTCACGATTCTCAGCGCCAGATCACCCGCAGACGGTTGGGTGCAATCCATTGGTCCTGCTCACTCAGCAACCGCTTTTCACCGCCGATACTGAACAGGCGATCAAAGCGATGCTGCAGGATCTCCAACTTCTTCGACTCAAGATTCACCACGGCGGCGATCTCACGATGGCGGTCCAGTCGTTCCTGGTAAGCCACCGACAGCCTTACCACGCTGATGCAGCCCACGACAACTAGCGCTGACTTGGCTGCCAGAGCGATCAGGCTGCAATGAAGCTCCTGCCGGTCGAGCTGACGTTGGATGAAAGCGGCGCGGTTGACGGCGGCCTCAGCCGAGGCCTGATCCCTGAAAGGAGATGGCTTTGCCTTGGACGCCGTCACTGCGACTGCTCAGATGTCCGCTTGTAACGCAGCGATCAGGCCTCGTAAAGGCTGATGGAGAGACGCAGGGCCAGCACAGCAGCATGGGCAGCCACCACAAGAGCGATAAACACTTCAGCCGAAGTCAGAGCAGTGGCCATGGGACAGAAGACACAAGCGATCCCATTGTTCTCCCTCAGCAGGGCTTCAGGCCATCATTCGCAAAGGCCTGTCACACCTGTCGATGGAACCGGTTCAGATCAACGCCGAGGCGATCCGGCGTCTCGACCTCACCCCCCTGCAGCCCTGGAGCAGCCAACCGCTGCCGTCCCTGTTGGAGTTAGGCCCTGCCCTGGAGCTGCAGTTCGACTGGCCGCGTGATCCTTCGGATCCCCGGGAGCTTGCCGAATGCCCCGAGCCAAGGCTCTGGGCCCTGCGAGCCGATGCCCGATATCCCTGGCTACCACTGCTGCTGGAGCGCGACCAGGGCAGTTTGATCCGCCACGTGGCCATGGTGGTGCCCCACAGCTTCAACCGCAGTGAAGGGCTGCGCTTCGAACCCCAGGCCCTCGAGCTGTGGATCACCCACCGGCTGATGCAACTGGATGATCTCTGCACCTCCACGCTGGGGCTCTCGCAACGGGGCAATCTGTCGCAGATGGCAGCCTCCCTTGGATACGAACTGGATGCAGGCTTCTGGACCCTGTTGAGCTGAGATCAGACCAGCAGCAGATGCAGTGCCCGCCGGCAGCTGTCCACCGCCAGAACGATGGCCAGGCCCCGCAGCAGCCGCACCAGCAGCACCGCATCGAAACGGTCCAGCCGGCTGGCAGCCCACTGGGCCGCCAGGGCCGCCACGCCCCCCAGCACCAGGCCCATCCAGGGCACCCCTCGCCCCTCATGCAGGAACTGCAATGAAGCTGCGGAGGCGGAGCAGAACACCGCCACGGTGCTGAGGCGCACCGCCCGATGGATGGGAACCCCCAGAGGTCCGTTCATCAGCGGCACCATCACCAGGCCACCACCGAGGCCAAGCATTCCGGCCGTCCACCCGGCAATGCAGCCAACCCCCGCCAACAATCCCACCTGGGCATTGGTCTCCTCGTCCTCACCCGCTGTCTCCTCGTCTTCGCGCACGCGCACGGCAAAGGCCAGAACCACATAGATCAACGTCTGCATCACCAGCAGAAGCCAGCCGGACACCACCCCCGCCAGACCGCCGAACAACAGCGCCGAACCAAAGGCCGACGCACCGATGGCAACACCGGTGCGAACCGGGAGAGATCCACTGCGCAGGTGGGATACCAGGCCCGCCAGAGCCGTGGGAACGATGGCAAAGCTGCTGGTGGCCAGAGCCTGATGGGGCGGGAGATCCAACCAGAGCAGCAGGGGCGCGAAGATCAGTCCACCTCCGATGCCCAGCAGGCCGGCCAACCCACCGGCCAGCAGGCCAAGGCCGATCAGCAGGGGGATGTCCCACCAGGGCAGCACGTCATCGCTCGCTCACGATCACCAGCATGCCGACCGCCGGATCCCCTGGCCGACTCATTCCCAACCTGATCGCAGACGGTCCGACCCAGATGGCCATCGACGCGATGCTGCTGGATCAGGCCAAGCAGGCCCCGGTGCTGCGGTTTTACCAGTGGGATGGGCCCTGGCTATCCCTGGGCCGCCATCAGCGGAACATGCCCCAGCACTGGGATCAACTGGCCAAGGAGGGATGCCTTCGGATGGTGCGTCGCCCCAGTGGCGGCCAGGCCGTGCTGCACGCGGGGGGGCTGACCTATGCACTGATCTGGCCCTCAGCGCCACGCCGACGCAAGCAGGCCTACCGAGAGGCCTGCCAATGGTTGATCGATGGCTTCAGTCAACTGGGGCAGCCGTTGCAGTTCGGGGACGATCCCGCCGGCGTCAACGGCAGCAACTGCTTTGCCAGCTCCACCGCAGCGGATCTCGTGGATCCCGCCGGCGTGAAACGCATCGGCAGTGCCCAGTGCTGGCAGCGGGGACGCCTGCTGCAGCACGGCGAAATCCTGCTGGACCCTCCGCCAGCGCTCTGGCAGGCCGTGTTCGACGAAGCAGCCCCACCCCCTGCATCCCAGGGAATCGACCGCCGGACGTTGGTCCAGACCCTGGTGGATGCCATGGCTATCGCCTGGCCTGATGTGTGCTGGAACGAGGTGCCCCTGAGTGACGACGAACGTGATCAGGTGGCGGCCCGTTACCGATCGGATGGATCGGCACTTGCCGGCATCGACGAAACGATCTGAGGCAGCATCACCAGCCCCATTGGGTAGCGGTTATGGCGCCGGGCCTCATCCAGGATCGGTGCAGGCAAGCGCACCCCTAAGCGCTTGAGCACCGCTTCACCGATGTCCATGCGGTCCACCGTGCCGGCGGGAAGCCCGGCTGGGCTCAGCACCAACGCCCGGCCCTGTTCCGTGGCCTCCACAGCCTTGATGGCCTGCCAGATGGGTGCCGAGTCAGCAATGGAGGGGAGAGACTCCAGGGGGCGGAGATGGTCGCCGACGGTCTGCGAGTCCCATTGCTGAACGGGAAGATCCCGCAGGGGCTGGTCATCCACCCAGCCCAGCCAGTGGGGACCACGGCAGATCAGCACCCAATCCGCTCCACGCTTGGCGTCGTCCTCCTGAAGACGCAGCTGACTGAGCCGACGCAGGGGCTGATCGGCTTCCATCACCCTGAAACGACGGCTGGCGGCATCAGCCACCTTCAGATCCTGCAGAACCTGATGCAGCGCCAGCATCTGGGACTGGCTGCGATTCGCTCCAAGCCCGAACCAGCCGATCAGCATCAACATCACGCCGTTGAAGCCACCTCCCTGCAGCAGCAGCAGGCCCCCCAGCACAATCATCAACGTGGAGAGTGCACGACCGGAGGCCGCGGCCACCTGCATCCCTCGCTTCTGACTGCCACTGAACTGCCAGACCAGCGCCTTGAGAATCAATCCCCCATCCAGCGGCAGACCCGGCAACAGGTTGAACAGCCCGAGCATCAGGTTGAGCAGGCCGAGCTGAGTGCAGAGCAGCGTGAGCAGAGGACTCACACCAGCGGCCGGCACCGCTGAAAGCAACAAACCGAGGGCCAATGACAGGCTGACGAGGGGACCGGCGGCAGCAATGCGCAAACTGCCCATCGCCGTGGTGCACTCCTTCTCGACCCGGGCAATCCCTCCCAGATGGAACAGGGTGATGCTGAGCACCTTCACCCCTTCACGAACAGCCATCACCGCATGACCGAGTTCGTGCAACAACACCGATAAAAACAGCAGCAACGCTGTCGCCAGACCCAACCCCCAACTCACCGACAAGGGAACGGCTGGCGTGAGCTCAGAGGCATATCGCCCCTGGAAGAGCATGGTGAAGATGGCAAGAGCAAACAGCCAGCTGGGCTGGATCCGCAGCGGAATGCCCCGAAAGGTCAAGAGTGTCCAGCCTTCTCCCACCGCTGCTCCATGGCGTCGCTGCCCCGGAAGGGGCGTGTCAACCATGATCCTAAGGAGATCAGCCTGCAGGATCTTGCGCGATCAATCCACCGCTCCAGCCGTGAAGATCTGCGGCCTCACCGACATTGAGCAGGCGTTGGCGATCGCCGCCATGGGCGCCGACGCCATCGGCGTGATCGGCGTGGCAAGAACCCCCCGCTTTGTCGAGGACACCCCTCGCCGGAATCTGTTCAGCCAGCTTGAGCAGCAGTTCCCTGAACTCCAACGGGTCTGGGTGGTGGCCGACGCCTCAGACGTGGTACTCGATGCAGCACTGCAAGGCAAGGGAACCCCAACAGTGGTGCAGCTCCATGGCGATGAATCACCGGCGCAGTGTCTGGCGTTGCGGCAACGCCACCCCCGAACGCGGTTTTGGAAGGCCCTGCGGTTACGCAGCCTGGACGACCTGGCAGCGGTGGAGAACTATCTGGGATCCGTGGATGCCCTGCTGCTGGATGCCTGGAGTCCGGATCAGCTGGGGGGCACGGGCCACCGGCTTCCCCTGGACTGGTTGGCGGAAACCCGTCTAACCCTGCCCTGGTGGTTAGCCGGCGGCATCAGCGCTGAATGGGTCCCCGAATTACTGGAACGCGTGACACCCGACGGACTTGACGCGTCAAGCCGACTTGAGGTCCGTCCTGGTTGGAAGGACCTCAAGAAAGTGAACGCTTTGCTGTCAGCGGTTCGGACCTGACGATCAGGTGCTGAGCAGGGCTTCCTGCTGACGCACCAGTTCAAAGAATTCCTGCTTCAGGCTGGGATCGTGGCGGAAATCGCCGCGCACCACGGAATTCACCATGCTGGTCTGAGGCTCTTTCACACCACGCCACTTCATGCAGTAGTGCTGGGCTTTGATGATGATTCCGAGGCCCTGGGGTTCGCAGAGCTTCTCAATCTCATCAGCCAGGATCATCACGGCCTCCTCCTGAATGTGCGGCCGGGAAAACACCCAGTCCGCCACGCGTGTGAATTTGGACAATCCGATCACGCGAGCGCCCGGCTTGATGCCGATCCAGCAGTTGCCCATGATCGGCACCAGGTGGTGGGAGCAAGCCGATCGGA
>CAJWIC010000100.1 GCA_913040905.1 uncultured Synechococcus sp.
GGCCCTCAGACGTCTGCTGAACCTGAGCTGAGGATCAGCGGAACGTGGAGCGTCGGTTGACGGTTTCGATGGCCCGCATGGCCGCTGCAGCCGCCTCCTCCACATCACCCTCCCGTCCCGCCAGGGTGAGACGTCCGAAGGCGCCGACGGCTTTCACATCCACCAAGGTGATATTGGAGGCTTTCTCCGCCTCATTCGCTGCAATCAGCACATAGCCCGCTGGCTCTGTCTCGAGGATGAACATGCTCATCCCGGCCTCGATCATCGATCCGCGGCGATTCTGACGGTTGATCAATACGGCATGGTCCGGCGTGATCGCCCGGATCACCTCTGTCCAACTCACTTCGGCGGGGGAACGCTGCTCGATCGTGCTGCCGATGGCTTCAAGCACCACATCACCGGAGTGGAGCACTGTGCTCTGGTCCCGGTGGTACAGCGCCATCGATCCAAAGGCGCGTTCCACCACCATCTGACCAAGGCGCACATCGCTTGCCTTGAGGGCAATGTCCGTCACCCGATGGACAGCCATGCCGGGCGACACCTCCATCCAAAGGCAGGCATCACCCGGAATCGGCAGAAAGCCCTGACTCACGGAACCCATGTAGGCCGCCAGCTGAGGCTGCAACGAGTCGATGAAGACATGGGTGCGCAGCTCGATCGACTGCACATGGCTGTTCTGGCGCTGCAACCTGGGGGATTCCGAATCCGTGGTCACAACACAACTCGCGCCCCCCTGGGGAGGCATCACCTCAGTGCCGGTCACGAGAGCGCTTCCACCGCGCCGCCGCTCCCGGGCCTCGAAGCTGGCGAAACGGGTCATGGCGGGGAGTGTACCGGATGAATTTGATCTTCATTGCCGTGATCACAGGCGTGGGAAGCGGTCTTGCGTGGCGAAGCGCAGCCGATACCGTCCGTTCATCAACACTGAGGACCCCGGTGATGAGCGAGCAATCCCCCGTCAGTACCGTTGAACTGAACACCGACCAGGCCCTGGGCATGGTCAGCTTCGGCCTGATGCAGCGGTTGGCCAAGGATGGACAGGTGGAGCTGCCCTGGCTGGAGACCGCCGTGGACAGCGATGTTGAACGGGCACGGCAGCTGCGTCAGCGCCTGGAACTCACCGCCCTGGCCATCAATACAGGAGCACCTCTCACCACAGCTGAGGTGACGCTGCTGCTGGGGGCCCGTCCCGGCAGCGAGCAGGTCGAACGCGGCGGACTGGTGGCGCGCCGCGTCAGCAGAAACGTCTGGCGGCTCAGCAAGCTGGAACAGAGCGATCGTTCCGACCGTTACGACGGTTTCCGCCGTCGCCTCTGATCCCGAAGAGTTTCAGCGACTGCGTGTCACTCATCGGCAGCAGCGGTCAGGTTGTGGGCTGATTCCTCGGGACGTGGCCGATGGCCGGGCCAACCCTACTGAAGGAAAGTGGACCGCGGGAGGTGTTCTGCGGTCTCACCTCCATTGTGTGGCTGCACCGGCGGATGCCGGATGCCTTTTTTCTCGTGGTGGGTTCACGGACCTGCGCCCACCTGATCCAGAGCGCCGCCGGCGTGATGATCTTTGCCGAGCCCCGTTTCGGCACCGCCATTCTCAGCGAGCGGGATCTGGCGGGCCTGGCTGATGCTCACGAAGAACTGGACCGCGTCGCCCGTGAGCTGCTCCAACGCCGTCCCGAAATCCGCACCCTGTTTCTGGTGGGGTCCTGCCCCAGCGAGGTGATCAAGCTGGATCTGGCCCGGGCCGCTGAACGGCTCAATGAGGAACTGCAGGGTCGGGTGCGGGTGGTGAATTACTCCGGCAGCGGCATCGAAACCACCTTCACGCAAGGGGAGGATGGAGCGTTGGCAGCCCTGGTGCCGCTCCTGCCCGCCAGCGATGAAAGGCAGCTGCTGCTGGTCGGCACCCTCGCCGACGCCGTTGAAGATCGCCTGATCCACCTGTTCGGACGCCTGGGGATCGACAGCGTCCGCAGCCTGCCGCCGCGCCAGTCCACCGCCTTGCCAGCGGTGGGCACCGGCACCACCGTGCTGCTCACCCAGCCCTTCCTCACCGAGACGGCCCGCTTGCTGCGCGACCGCGGCGCCACGGTGCTCACCGCCCCCTTCCCCCTTGGAGCCGAGGGCAGTCGCCGCTGGATGGAGGCGGCTGCCCAAGCCTTCGGGCTGGCTCCCAGCCACGTGGCAACCGTGCTGGATCCGCTGATGGAGCGGGCGCGCATCGCCCTGGAACCCCATCGGCAGGTGCTGGCGGGCAAGCGCATCTTTCTGTTGCCCGAATCCCAGCTCGAGCTTCCCCTGGCCCGATTTCTGCAGCGGGAATGCGGCATGGAACTGGTGGAGGTGGGCACGCCCTACCTAAACCGCGATCAGATGGCCGAGGAGCTGGCACTGCTGCCCGAGGGCACCCCCGTGATGGAGGGGCAGCACGTGGAGCTGCAACTCGACAGGGTGCGTGACAGCGCTCCGGATCTGGTGGTCTGCGGCATGGGACTGGCCAATCCACTGGAGGCTGAAGGCATCGCCACCAAGTGGTCGATCGAACTGGTGTTCAGTCCGATCCACGGCATTGATCAGGCCGGCGACCTGGCGGAGCTCTTCTCCAGGCCATTGCGGCGCCGCCAACTGATTCATCCCGGGCTTCATCCAACCCAACCCGTGCACGCCTGACGCCATGGACCTGACCCTCTGGACCTACGAAGGACCGCCCCACGTCGGCGCCATGCGCATCGCCGCCTCGATGGAGGGGGTGCACTACGTGCTGCATGCGCCGCAGGGAGACACCTACGCCGACCTGCTGTTCACCATGATCGAGCGACGCGGTCAGCGCCCACCGGTGACCTACACCACCTTCCAGGCCCGGGACCTGGGCGGCGACACGGCCGAACTGGTGAAGCGCCACGTCCGGGAAGCCGTGGACCGCTTCCAACCCGATGCGCTGCTGGTGGGGGAGAGCTGCACGGCTGAACTGATCCAGGATCAACCCGGCGCCCTGGCGCAAGGCATGGGACTGACCATGCCGGTGGTGAGCCTTGAGCTGCCGGCTTACAGCAAAAAGGAGAACTGGGGGGCTGCGGAGACCTTTTATCAATTGGTGCGCAACCTGCTCAAAGGGCAGGCGCCTGCCAACTGCCAGCACGACCCCAAGGCCTGGCAACAACAGGGGCGCCGGCCGCGGGTGAACCTGCTGGGCCCGTCCCTGCTCGGATTCCGCTGCCGCGATGACGTGCTGGAAGTGCAGACGCTGCTCACCATGCACGGCATCGATGTGGCGGTGGTCGCCCCCCTCGGTGCGGGGGTCGACGATCTCCAACGCATCCCCGATGCCGACCTCAACATCTGCCTCTATCCGGAGGTGGCGGAGTCCACCTGCAGCTGGCTGGAACGCAACTTCGGCATGCCCTTCAGCCGCACGGTGCCGATCGGCGTCGGCGCCACCCACGACTTCCTCATTGAGGTGCACACCGCCCTTGGACTGGAACCGCCATCTCCGGAGGAGGGTTATCGCCGCTCTCGCCTGCCCTGGTACTCGGAGTCGGTGGACTCCACCTATCTCACCGGTAAGCGGGTGTTCATCTTTGGCGATGGCAGCCATGCCATGGCTGCCGCCCGCATCTGCTCGGAGGAACTGGGCTTTCAAGTGGTGGGGCTGGGCACCTACAGCCGTGAAATGGCACGCCCCATCAGGGCCGCCGCCAAGGCCCTTGGATTGGAGGCCCTTATCTGTGACGACTATCTGGCCGTTGAAGCCGCCATGGCCGAGGCCGCTCCGGAGCTGGTGCTGGGCACCCAGATGGAACGTCACAGCGCCAAGCGCCTCGGAATTCCCTGCGCGGTGATCAGCACGCCCATGCATGTTCAGGACGTGCCGGCACGGATGAGTCCTCAGATGGGTTGGGAAGGGGCCAATGTGATCTTCGACAGCTGGGTCCACCCGCTGATGATGGGTCTGGAGGAACACCTGATCGGCATGTTCCGCCACGACTTTGAATTCGTGGATGGTCACCAGAGCCATCTGGGCCATGCCGGGGGATCGGGAGCCTCCCAGCACAGTGACTTGAGCGACGTCCCTGAGGTTGGTGAGGACGACGTGGTGTGGACCGCTGATGGAGAAGCGGAACTGAAGAAAATTCCGTTTTTCGTGCGCGGAAAAGTTCGCCGCAACGCTGAGGCTTATGCCAGACAGGTGGGCTGCCGGGAAATCAGCAGCGAAACGCTCTATGACGCAAAAGCTCACTACAAAGCATGAGCAAATTCACTCAATTCTTTTCAGCTGACCGGCAGAAATTCTGAAGCCGAGCCATCCATTGGCAGTCAGATCTTTCATTTCTTGGTGAAACACAGCCAGCCCACATCGACTGATGTTGAATGAACCTGTCTCCTCTTGTGAAGGTCGCTGAATGACCACAACTCTGACGCGACCGGCGGACGGTGAAGGCAGCGTGCAGGTCCACCAGGACCCAGGCCTCAACATTCAGGAAGAGACCCTGGTGATTGCCGTCTACGGCAAAGGCGGCATCGGTAAATCCACCACCTCCTCCAATCTCTCCGCCGCCTTCTCCAAGCTGGGGAAGCGGGTGCTGCAGATCGGCTGCGATCCAAAGCACGACAGCACCTTCACCCTCACCCACAAGATGGTGCCGACGGTGATCGACATCCTCGAGGAGGTGGACTTCCACAGCGAAGAACTGCGTCCGGACGACTTCGTCTTTACCGGTTTCAACGGTGTGCAGTGCGTCGAAAGCGGCGGTCCACCAGCGGGGACCGGTTGTGGGGGTTATGTCACCGGGCAGACGGTGAAGTTGCTGAAGGAACATCACCTGCTGGAAGACACCGATGTGGTGATCTTCGATGTGCTCGGTGATGTGGTGTGTGGTGGTTTCGCTGCACCGCTGCAGCATGCCAATTACTGCCTGATCGTGACGGCCAACGATTTCGATTCGATCTTCGCGATGAACCGGATCGTGCAGGCCATTCAGGCCAAGGCCAAGAACTACAAGGTGCGGCTCGGGGGTGTGGTGGCGAACCGTTCAGCCGACACCGATCAGATCGACAAGTTCAATGAACGCACCGGCCTGCGCACCATGGCCCACTTCAAGGATGTGGATGCGATCCGACGATCGCGGCTCAAGAAGTGCACGATTTTCGAGATGGATGACGACGATGAAGCCGTCCAGGCCGTGCGCAACGAGTACCTGCGACTGGCTCAGAACATGCTCGAAAACGTGGAACCGCTCGAAGCAACATCCCTGAAGGACCGGGAGATCTTCGACCTGCTCGGCTTCGACTGATCAGAGTCCCACCAGCTGCATCGAGAGGTCCCAGACCCGTTGAGCGGTGACGGGGTCGGTGGCTTTGTCCGACAGCTCCTGGCTGAACTGCTGACCATCTTTCTTCTGACGGTTGCCCCAGCTCCAGTGCACGCCCGATTCAGCGAAGTCGGGATTGGCCACCACATCGGCAACCCGTTCACCCGCCAGCGACTGGGAGACGTAGCCACCGGTGATGTTCTTCTGGAACCAGGGGAAGATCGTCTGAAACGCCTTGG
>CAJWIC010000101.1 GCA_913040905.1 uncultured Synechococcus sp.
CGACGACGCGAACAATCCTGATCTGCTCGGGCAAGGGCGGCGTCGGCAAGACCACAACAACAGCCAACCTCGGCATCGCCCTGGCCCGCCGTGGCGCCAGCACTGTGGTGCTGGATGCGGATTTCGGTCTGCGCAATCTCGACCTTCTCCTGGGACTGGAGAACCGCATCGTCTACACAGCTCAGGAAGTCCTGGCGGAGACCTGTCGCCTGGAACAGGCCCTCGTCAAACACAAGCAAGAACCGAATCTGGCGCTCCTTCCGGCCGGGAATCCACGCATGCTCGAGTGGCTGACCCCCAAGGACATGCAGGCCATCGTGGCTCTGCTGGAGGAGCGTTTTGACTACGTGCTGATCGACTGCCCGGCCGGGATCGAGGATGGTTTCAAGAATGCCGCAGCCGCGGCCAGGGAAGCCGTGGTGGTGACCACACCGGAAGTGGCCGCCGTGCGTGATGCAGACAGGGTGATTGGCCTGCTCAACACCCAGGGGGTTTCTCCAGTCCAGCTGGTGCTGAACAGAGTTCGACCCAAAATGATGTCGACCCAGGAAATGCTGTCCGTCGACGACGTCACGGACATCCTCGCTCTGCCACTGCTCGGTCTTGTTTTTGAAGACGAGCAGGTGATCGTCAGCACCAACCGCGGTGAGCCCCTCACCCTCGGCACTGCAAACTCCCCGGCAGCCCAGGCCTACACCAACATCGCCGGCCGCCTGCAGGGTGACGACATCCCTCTGATGGATCCCGCCAAGGCCCGTCAGGGACTGCGCGCCAAGATGCGCAGGCTGATGCAAACCAAGATCTTCTGAACCGATGACCCTGCAAGATCTGATCGACAAACTGCTGGGGCGTCAGCCTGCGAGTGCCGATACGGCTCGTCAGCGCCTGCAGCTTGTCCTCGCCCACGACCGCAGCGATCTCAATCCTGAACTACTGGATCAGATGCGGCGGGAGATTCTGGAGGTGGTGTCCCGCTATGTGGAGATTGACCTGTCCGAAGGCGATGTGAGTCTCGAAACCGAGGATCGTGTCACCGCGCTGGTGGCCAATCTGCCCATACGCCGCACACTCTGAATCGTTTCGATCACACCAGGGGAATGCTTTGGTCATTCGACCTTGATCCATGCTCCCTGACATTCCGCTCACCCCTGCTGAACAGCGGGTCAGTGCCCTGCTGCTGGAGGGCCTCAGCAACCGAGCCATTGCAGAACGCCTGGTGATCAGCCACCGAACGGTGGAATGCCACATCAGTCGGGTTCTGGCAAAAACCGGATGTGTCAGCCGACTGGAACTGGCGCTGCGGATGCTTACGATGCCGTCATTGCCGGCTTAGCTCAGCGGTAGAGCAGCGCTTTTGTAAAGCGAAGGCCATCGGTTCAAATCCGTTAGCCGGCTTCCGATTGTTCATGGGCCGGGTCGCTCCCAGTGGCGACCTGAAAAAACCCACAGCACGGTTGGCAACACAACCCAGCCCAACCATCTGAGGCTGAGAACCGCCGTCAAAACGGCCTCCAGTGGTTCCAGCAACCAATGGATCAGGCCCATCAGCAGCAGGATGATCCCAATCAGTGAGGTCATCCGCCTTCGGCAATCCCCTCAGGCATCACAGCACCTCGACGCAACACGTTCCAGCGACCGGAAGAGATCCAGGTGATCACCGTGCTGGCCTGCCCCGAGAGTGGCGGCCAGGGTTGAGGACCCAGCTGGGGCAGTTCTGGAAAGTAAAGCGCCGCCTGCTCTGGTGTTGTGGCGGCTGGATCACCGGAGGGATTCGCACTGCTGGTGGCCAGAGGACCGGTGCGTTGCAGCAGCTCGCGACTCAGCTCACAACTGGGAATACGAAGTCCAAGACAGGTCCCCCCTGGGTTCAGCGCCTGCAGCACCTCCCCATGGGCAGGGACAACCAACGTCAGTGCTCCGGGCCAATGCCGCTCAGCCAGCCGGCGCGCATCATCACGGCAAGGCGCCTGGGCATGGCGCAGCAGCGCCTCCACCGAAGCCCCCATCAGAATCAATGGTTTATCGGCAGGCCTGCGCTTGAGTCGCCAGATGTCGTCCGCTTGTCGCGGAGCGATGGCCAATCCGGGAACGGTGTCGGTGGGGATCACCGCCGCACCACCTTGCTGAAGGTGCTGTGACAGCGCGTCAGCACCCAGCACCTGGGCTGCATGCCTGCTCATGACTGATCAGGACGCAATCGGCGGGCCAAAGCGAAGCGCTTGACGCCCTCAAGATCTCGGGCCGATCGGATCGAGCTCAACCCAGCTGCCCGTAACAACGCCAGCACCGCGTCACTCTGATCGTGGTGATGCTCGAGCAAAATCCACCCTCCCGGTGACAGAGCCCGACAAGCTCCGGCCACTACCTCACGGATTGCCTGCAGACCATCGCTACCGCCGGCCAGGGCCAGACGGGGTTCATGGTCGCGGACCACGGGGTCAAGGTCACAAATCAGCTCGGAAGGGATGTACGGGGGATTGCACACCACAAGATCGAAGTGTCCCCACCACGGCTCCAGCGGATCCCACCAACAGCCCTGGTGAAGATGCCAACGGCCCTTTGAAGCCAGGGCCTCAAGATTGCTTCTGGCCAAAGCCAGGGCATCAGCGCTGAGATCCACGGCATGCCCTGGGGTCGCCGGCATCGCCCGACTGAGAGCGATGGCAAGGGCACCGGACCCTGTCCCGAGATCGGCCCAACGCTCGATGGACATCCCGGCGGTTGTCTGCAAGGCCAGATCCACCAGCAGCTCCGTTTCCTGGCGGGGAATCAGGGCTGCTGCCGACACGGTGAGTTCAACATCGCGCCAGGGGCAAAATCCCACCAGATGCTGCAGGGGAATGGCCTGATCAAGGTGAAGCCCCCAAATCCGTTCAAGATCCTCCAGCGAAACCTTGAGCTGCACCGAGCGCTGCGGCTCCACAAGCAGGCGCTGAAGCGACGACCGTGACAGGCCACCGGCGAGATCCAGAAGCCAGTCGAAATCAACACGACGACCTCCCCGCTGCAGCTGCTGACGACGCCAACTCAGCAGCGAAGATCCCTCCAGAAGCTGGACGGTACTCACGACCTGCAGGGTTTCCACAGAAATCCAGACTCACACACCACCTGCCCTGCCAGTTCCAGGGCAAGCAAATCACTTGCCAGGCGACCAGCCGGCAGCTTGAGGGTCTGTTGAAGCTGCTCGATGGATGCCCCCGATCCCAGAGCCTTCATCAGAGCCACAGCTGTGGCCTTGACCTGATGACAAGGTCCGGGGCCGAGGTGCTCCACCAACTCCTGAGGCGAGAGCAACGGTGCAGCCGTGTTCTGAAGAAGCCTGTTGCTGCCGCGGCTGGACCAGCGCCCCGCATCGCCGGGGACGACCCAGACGGGGCACTGCTGCTCTGCGGCAAGGCGAGCGGAGATCAAAGCACCGCTGCGATCCGGACACTCCACCACCACAAGAGCGCAGGACAGGCACACCAACAAGCGATTCCTGGCGGCGAAATGACCCGGCTGAACGGATTCCCCTGGCCTGCGCTCGCTCAACAGCAAACCGTTCTCAGCGACGTCTTTCTGCAGCGATTGGTGATGCCGCGGATAGACACGATCCAGTGGTGTGCCCAGCACAGCAACCGGAACACCACCAGCCGCCAGGCAACCGCGATGGGCTGCCGCATCAATGCCCTCTGCGAGACCGCTGACCACGGGCCAGCCGGCTTCAGCCAGAACAGTGCCGAGATGTTCAGCCATGCGAAGACCATGATCCGAAGCAGCACGGGTTCCGACCACAGCCACAGCTCGACCCTGACCGATCCAATCCAAGACCTCCGCTCGCCCCTGTTGATGGAGCACCAGCGGGGGGCGATCCAGCCTGTTCAAGGCCTGTGGCCAGAGCTCATCCAGGGGGGTCAGAACATCGCTGGGAATCTTGAGCTGAGGACTGGCGCCCTGCTGCTGCCGGTAACGCTCAACCTTTTCAAGGAGCGCCTCAGGCCAGGACAGCACCTGAGCCAGGCGCTCGCTGGACCAGGCCCAGCACTGATCCAGGCCCACATCATGCTCAGCAGCAGCGGCCTGAAGCGCCGCCATCCTTGAAGAACCGATCCCTGGGCAACCACTCCACGCCCACCACCATCCGCGCATGCAGCAATTGGTACAGATGTACCAGATTAGGGCTGCGCGGGTCCCCCTTGCAAAGCATTGAGGGCAGGGCGGATGGCATCCGGAGGCTGACGAAGCAGCCGCCCGTCGCCCACGATCACAAGCTCCACCCGGGCATCAGCCATGACCTGCCCGTCGAGGACAAAACGGCTCCGCCAGGGCCAGCGCACCCCTGACTGAGAGCCACATTGGCTCTCCAACACAATTTGGTCGCCATGACGGATGGACCGGCGGTACGCGACGGTCATCGACACAACAGGCATTTCCAACCCCATGCCCGCCATCGCTGAATAACTCAATCCCGCAGCCGCCAGCGCCTCAACCCGAGCCTCCTCCAGCCAGGCCACATAAGCCCCATGCCACATCACCCCGGCATGGTCGGTGTGCTGGGGGAGCACCCGCTTGCACAGCCTCCAGGGTTGGGGCGTAACGCTGTCCGTCAGCTTGTCCTGCACTGCGAATCTTGCCCATAGGCTTTCGGCAAGATTGCCGCAACGTCGTGTTCAACAAACTCCTGATCGCTGATTCAGGCAAAGGGCACGTGGAGGAGATGATCCGGATGCTGCAGGACATCCCCTCCATGCGCAGCGCCGCCGTGGCATTGCTGCATGTGATTCCAGAACAAAGCAAGGCAGGAGCCGATAGCCATCGCATCGACGCTGAAGAGCTGCTGGATAGCGCCATCAACCGGATGGGACTCGACCGCAGTCGCGTGACCTCTCTGGTGAGAGAAGGGGACACGAAACAGACCGTGCTGAAGGTTGCAGAAGAGCAGAACTGTGACCTGATCGTGATGGGCTCCCGGGGGCTCGGACGTCTGCAGTCGATCCTGGCCAACAGTGCAAGCCAGTACGTCTTTCAGCTCTCGACCCGTCCGATGCTGCTGGTGCGTGACGACCTTTACGTTCGTCACGTCAACCGCGTGATGGTGACAATCGACGGCACCGGGGTGGGGGACGACGCCCTGCGCACGGCCTGTGAACTGGTGAAGCAGATCCCCGGCGGCACGCTCACTGGCGTTCATGTCGTGTCCCAGGAAACGGCACCCAGCCGGGGCGGCCTCAGCAAAGCTGACCAGTTACTTGAGACTGCCGCGCAGCAGGCCCGCCGCTTTGGGGTTGAACTCAAAGGCCTGACTGTTCAGGGCAAGGACATTGGCCGAGCCGTCTGTCAGGCCGCAGAAGACGGCAATGCTGATCTTCTGGTAATCGCCTCCCAGGACCGGCGTCCTCTTGTGGCTCGAGGACTGGTCGATCTCGACAAGCTTCTTGGGGGATCAGTCAGCGACTACATCCGTGTCCATGCACCAGCACCGGTGCTGCTGGTGCGCGAACCGGAACGGGGCTGAATCAAGCCTCGTTGTTCTGCGTGCCGATGTAGAGCACGATCAGGAAGA
>CAJWIC010000102.1 GCA_913040905.1 uncultured Synechococcus sp.
TCACTGCGGCTGAGGCTGGGCAGGGTGCCGGTGAGCACCAGGGTTTTGCTCTGGAGCACACCGCCGCTGCCATCACTGCTGATCTGAGCAGCCTGTTCCGCTGCAGTGGCTTCCAGGGAGAGACCCACCGCTCGCAGATCAGCCAGCAGCTTCTGGTTGGCAGGGTTGGCATGCCATTGGCTCAGGCTGGCACTGATTTCCGGACCGATGCCATGCAGGGCTGCGATGGTTTCGGGATCAGCGAAGGCCAGCTCGGCGCTGCTGGGATAGGCCGCCGCCAGCGCTTTGGCGTTCACCTCACCGATGTGGCGGATCCCCAGGCCGAACAGCTGTCGGTGCCAGGGTTGTTGTTTGGATTGTTCGAGGGCCGTCACCAGGTTGGCGGCAGACTTCTCGCCCATTCGCTCCAGACTGCTCAGCAGGGCAGCATCCAAGCGATAGAGATCGGCGATGGAGTGCACCAGTCCCCGCTCCACCAGCTGTTCGATCAGCTTGCTGCCGAGGCCATCCACATCCAGGGCACCTTTGCTCACCCAATGGCGTAAGCCCCCTCGCAGGATGGCCGGGCAGCTGCTGTTGATGCAGCGGGTGGCGGCTTCCGCCCCTTCCCGCACCAGGGTTGACCCACATTCCGGGCAGGTGGTCGGCAGCTGCACCGCAGTCGCTTCAGCAGGCCGCAGCTCCGGCAGCACCCGCACCACCTCCGGGATGATCTCCCCGGCCTTGCGCACCACCACCGTGTCGCCCAGGTGAAGATCCAGTTCGGCGATGCGATCAGCGTTGTGCAGCGTGGCGCGGCTGACGCTGGTGCCGGCCAGGGCCACCGGTTCAAATTCAGCCACGGGGGTGACGGCGCCGGTGCGGCCCACCTGCACCACCACGCGCAGCAATCGGCTGGGGGCTTCCTCCGCCGGATATTTCAGTGCGATCGCCCAGCGCGGTGCTTTCTGGGTGAAACCGGCTTCGTCCTGCAGCCGTAAATCGTTCAGCTTCACCACCACCCCATCGGTGGCGTAGGGGAGATCGTGGCGTTGCTGCTCCCACCGGTCGCAGAAGCTGTGGATGGCTGCCACGTCTGCGCAGAGCTCCCGGTTGGGATTCACGCGGAAGCCCGCCTGCTCCAACCACGCCAGCACGTCCCACTGGCTTTCGGGACGGTTCGGAGCATCGCTGGGGAGATGCAGGGTGTAAGCGAAGAAATCGAGTCGCCGGGCCGCCACCACCTTCGGGTCCAGTTGCCGCAAGGTGCCGGCGCAGGCATTGCGGGGGTTGGCGAACAGCGCTTCGCCACGGGCTTCCCGCTCGGTGTTGATCGCTGCAAAGGTGTCATCCGGGATAAAGGCTTCGCCGCGCACCTCCACCCATTCCGGCGGGTCGTCGATCTGCAGCCGCAGTGGGATTGAACTGATGGTGCGCACATTGGCAGTGATCTCCTCACCGCTGCTGCCATCGCCGCGGGTGGCCGCTCTCACCAGCACACCGTTCTGGTAACTCAGTGCCAGGGCATTGCCGTCGATCTTCAGTTCCCCCACCAGGGGCAGGTTCGTGCCGGGGTTGCGGTCGAGCTGCTTGAGCAGCCGCTCATGCCATGCCTGCAATTCATCGCCGTTGAAGGCGTTGTCGAGACTTTGCAGCGGGATGCGGTGCTCCACGCTGCTGAATCCCTCCGCCGGCTCCCCCCCCACGCGCTGGGTAGGGCTGTCGGCGCTGATCAGCTCCGGCTGGTTCTGCTCAAGTTCGGCCAGTTCCCGGTAGAGACGGTCATAGACCGAGTCCTCCATCACCGGTGCGTCGAGCACGTAGTAGGCGTGGGCAGCTCGGTTGAGCAGGAGCCGGAGTTCGGCGGCTCGCCCCTGCACATCAGGCATTGACGCGGTTGATGCGGGCGATGCGCCAGTTTTCGTCCACCTTGGTGAAGGTGAAGTCGAGGGGAAGTTCATCGTCGTTTTCCGCCTTCAGCTTCACGGTGAGGATCACGTCACCCTCCTGGATGCGGGGGCGACCGGATTTGAGATTGCGGAACTTGTTGAGCTTCAGACCGGCCAGGAAACGAATGAACTGCTGGCGGCTCACGTGCTGGCGGTAGGCCTTGGTGGTGAGCAGATAGGCGGCGTCGATGCGCCCGGCTGCCACCTGGGTGAAGAACTGCTTGATCAGCGGATTGATGCCGCGGGCGCTGAGCACCAGCTTCACCGCGGTGAAGGTCCAGTAGAGGAGCAGGGCACCACCTCCTGCCAGGAGTGACTTGACCCCCACCTCACGGATCAGACCCAGTTCCATCGCCTGCCTTCAAAGCAGCGACGAGTCTGACTGACCGCGGCAGGATGATGCTGCATCGCTGCAACCCTCTCGACCGTGCCGTTGCTGCCGTTGCTGCCGATTTTTCATCGCCTCAACCGTGAGCATTTCGATGGCACCTTGGCCGTGGATGGTCAACCGCTCAGCTCCGTGCGTTGGAGTGACGGCCGCATGAGCCGCACCGCTGGGTTCTATCGGCGGGGCCCCGGCATCGGCGACGGGCGGGGCAGTGAGATTGTGCTGTCGAAGCCGCTGCTCGAGCCGCTGCCGGTGGAGGCCACGGAAAGCACCCTGTGTCACGAGATGATCCACGCCTGGGTGGATCTGGTGCTGCGGCGAAGGGAGAGCCACGGTCCACGCTTTCGGCAACGGATGGAGGCGATCAATGCCGCCCAGAACCAGTTTCAGGTGAGCGTTCGCCACCGCTATCCCGTGCCGGTGAAACCACCGCGTTGGTGGGCGGTCTGCCCCAGCTGCGGCAGCCGTTATCCCTACCGCCGCCGGATCAGCAACGCCGCCTGCCGCAGGTGCTGTGACCAGCATCACGGTGGGCGGTGGCACCACAGCTGCGTGCTGCAGTTTGAGGCGGCGGTCTGAGATGGAGGTGTTTCTTTTTTCTCTGGAATTCGGTGGTTTCACCATTGCTCTGATCGGACTGCGACGGGAGCGTTGGTTGCGCAGTCGGCGTCGTTAATGTCGAGGCATGGAAGACCGCAGAGACCGTCGCCTGGATACCTGGATCGAGACCGGCCGCCAGTTTGTGGACGGTGTTTCAGGACGTCGCCCCGGTCAGCGCCGCAGCAATTTTGATCTGGATTCCGTCGGCCGTTGGGTGGGCGACAAGGTTGAGTGGCTGCTGGAGGATGACGATGCCTGGCGGGAGCCCTGGCAGGAGACGGATCGACCGATGCGCAGCGGCAAACGTCCCCTCGAGGCCATTTCCCGTCGGGGCCGCCAGGTTGCCCCTCCTGCCCCTGCGATGACGACCCCTCAGCCAGGGACCGTGGATGACTGGCCGGAGGATGACAGCTTCAGGGTGGATCGTTGGCAACGGTCCCGTGGTCCGGCAACGCCCGCCGTTGATCCTCAACCTCCAACTCCACGGCGGTCGTTGCCCCGCTCCAGTCGTCGCCGCGACTGAGGGAGGCCTCAGCAGGCGGAGGCGCTCTGGCTGGCTGGACGGTGGTGTCGGTTGACGCGGTAGCTGCAGCCGCGGACTTCCAGTTGTTGGTTCACCTCATCCACGAGGTCTTTGGGCATGTCTTCGGCCATCTGATCCGGCGTCGCGGTGATCGACGGTGAGCCCTGCTGCATGGCTTCCAGCAGCTGGGTCCATTGTTCGATCAGGACGTTGCGGCTCATCGGTGCATAGCCCTTGTTCACCAGCAGCTCCGCACAGATGGCACGGCTCCAGTACACCGTGCGGCCCTGGCCATGGGGGCCGGTACAACTGGCAGCTTTGACCTCAAGCGCCGCTGGTGTGGGGCGTCCGCGCCGATCGCGCCAGCCGTGCTGCTCAAGGATGCGACCGCAGTGGATGGCTGAAATGCCGTAGATCCGACCGAGGTCGGTGAGGCTGAGCCAGGGATTGATGGCAGCCATGACACGGTGAACCGATGTGCCCACATATTCCTCGCAGCACATGTAAAGGCAAGTTGTCAAGAGCAAATCCCAACAAACTCGCAGGATTGTTCATGAACTTCGCTGAAGCTCCTGGCGGAGTGTTGGACCCAACCAGGTTTCCAGCTGCGGGCTGAACACCTCACGGATCACCGTGAGAGCTTCTCCGCCGCGGAAGAAGCGGTAGTGGCGACTCCAGAACGGACCGCAATGCCCAAAGGTCTCGTCCAGCCAGTTCGCCTGAACCAGGGCCAGACCATCCACTTCCCGGAACAGCTCCGAGCGGCCCTGGGTCAGGCTTTTCCAGATCGGCAGATTGCGATCTTTGAGATGCAGTTCTGCTTCCGCCTGATTCCACCAGCTCTCCGCCCAGGCCAAAGGCCGGCCGCCACAGGTGAGCCAGACCTGGCGACGCAGCAATGGGGCCTGCAACTCGAGCACCTCCGCCGGTGCTTCGCTGGGGACTGCGGTTTCCGGTTCCATGGCGATCAGGTCCACGGCCACCGGCTCACCGGTTAGCAGCCTGAGGTGGCGGGTGGGGCTGCCGTCCCCCAGCAGCATCAGTCGCCATGCCCCTGGCAGCTGCCGGGGCCCCTCGCCACTCAGCACCGCCTCGGTGGGGGCCTGCCAGAGCTGATGGGGAGAGGGAAGCAGCCGATTGGATGAGGTCAGAACAGCCCCCCGACCGACAGGGTTCGCTGCTGGCCCTGCTGACTGATCACCGCGCCGCCGCCGCTGATGGAGTCCAATCGCCAGCCGCTGTTGCCGATGTTTTCTCCGATGCCGGCGGAGAGGGAGGTTGTACCCAGCTGAAAGATGGCGGAGCTGTTGCCGCCAGGTCCCTGCACCACCCCGGTGAGCTGTGGCATCGGGGACAGCATCGGCAGCGGTTCAGGCGCAACCGGTGACAGGGCGAGTCTGGGACTGATGGGGGGTGCTGGTGGTTCAAGACTGGTCATCCACTCCGGTTCCGGTGGTGGTGGCGGCAGCTGCGGTTCGGGTTCAGGTTCTGCAGGGGTGCTGGCCTCTGGCTTGAGTCGCTCAAGCATCAGCAGGTTGCGTTCCTGATCCAGCTGGCTGCGGGACTGCATCAAACTGCTGATCAGCCAGCCGCTGTTGACGGTGCCGGCTACGGCGATGCCACTGACGATCAGCAACAGCCAGGAGGTGGAGCTGGTCGCGGCTGGGGAAGGGGCGGGTTTCGCTGCCGGTGGTGTCGGCGGTGCTGGTGGTGGTTCGTGCACATCCACATCCACCGGAATGAGGTGGTTGGCGCGCGTGGGATTCAACGCCTCCTGGTCGAACACCTTGTCCATCACCTGCTCAGCCCGCAGGTTCCAGTAGGCACGCGAAGTGGGAAGCCGAACGGCCAAGGTGGAATCGCAGGGACCCAACGCTATCGAGCTTCTGCAGGGGGGGCGAGGGCCTCACGCTTGCGCAGTTCCAGCCACATCAGCAACGCGGTGATGTCGGCCTGGCTGACGCCGGGGATGCGGCTGGCTTGCCCCAGGGTGCTGGGTTGAATCGCGCTGAGTTTTTCGCGTGCCTCGTTGGAGAGGGTGCTGATGCCGGCGTAGTT
>CAJWIC010000103.1 GCA_913040905.1 uncultured Synechococcus sp.
CATCCCGAAGGCGGTTGGTACCGGGAGCTGCAGCGCAGCTCCATCACCGTCGTCCGGCCCGATGGACAGCAGCGCAATGCGATCACCACCGTGCTGTTTCTGCTTGGAGCCGACAATGTGAGTCGCTGGCACTGCGTGCATGGTGGCGATGAAATCTGGACCTTCCTCGCTGGCGCTCCCCTCAGCCTGTTTCAGCATTCCGATGCTGCTGACAGATCTCAGGAACAGGTGGTCAGTGCTGATCAGCCTGTGACCTGGGTCCCGGCGGGGGTGTGGATGGCAGCCCGGAGTCAGGGGGATTTCAGTTTGGTGAGTTGCTGTGTCGGTCCTGGATTCAGCTTCGACGACTTCGAGATGCTGCGGGATCGAGCGCGTTCTGAATGGCCGGTCGGAATTGATGACCAGTTGATTTGATTTATGGCATTATTCGCACGATATCGGTGTGATTTGGTGTTGATTTCGTGCTATTCAAAGGGTCCCTGTCGTCCAGTAGCGAACACGATTGGGATGAGTTTGGGGCGCTGGGTTGAAAGTGGCCAGCGGGAACTCTTCACGGAGTGGTACTCAGCTCAGGGACTTCAGGGGCTTGATGGTCGCTTTGAAGCCTCTCTCGTGGTTCGATGGCTTGATCGAGAATCGTTTCGATGTTGATGCTATCCATCACCTCATTGCCTGAAACAACGCTGACGTTGATGCGCTGGACTTCCATCTGCATTTTCAGGCCGTCAAATTGTTCGCTTAGTTTCTCGTTGATGAGATCCTGAATGGTTTGAACCTGTTTGTAACTTGGTGTGGTCGGGTTGGTGACACGAACAACCAGAAGAATTTTTGGGGTTTGATTACTGCTCCAGTAATTCGGCCAATCAAACTGGATGTTGTCCAGTTCTAGAGAGTCATTGCTGCCAAAGGTCTGGGTTTGCCGCTTGAGATATGTGCTGATGTCCTGTTCGATTCTCACCTTGAGGTTGTCTCGTTTCAGGGCATAGAGATGTTGCTCGTAGCGGCCGTAGAGCTTGAACCCCACCCAGCTGGCCAGGCCGAGGGCCAGCAACAGCAGCAGCCGGGAGCGCCGCTGCCGCCGCAGTTTGTCTCGGAAGTAGGGCTCCCGGATGGCTAGTACCGAGATGCCACCAATCAGGATGCCCAACAGATTGGCGGCATAGAGAAGACCAGCCCCACGCGCGTCGGCAAAGTCTCCGGCCGCCAGCATGAGCCCCATCACGCACACCGGTGGAACCAGGGCCACGGCAATGGCCGTGCCAGCCATGGAACTCACTGCACCGGGGTTGACTTTTGCGTAGGTGGCGATCGCTCCTGCGGCCAGGGCGATCCCCAGGTCCAGGAGTGTCGGACTTAAACGCCCCTGAATTTCCTCTGAAAAGGCATCAACGGTCAGCAGGCCGTTGGCTTGGGCAATCAACCCAAGCAGTAACGACAGCAGTGTGGTCAGGCTGGCGCCAGCCGCCAGGGTGAGGGCCGAACGGGGCAGCAGTCGCCAGTCTCCGATCAGGGTGGCGAAGACGGCCACCCGCAGCGGCAGGATCCATGGCGCCACCACCATGGCGCCGATCACAACGGCGGTGTTGTCAGCCAGAAGCCCGAGCGTGGCGATCAAACTGGCCCCCAGCGTGAGCACCAGGAACGATTCGTTGAGTTTCGCGTCCCCGTCGTAGCTGCGGTGCAGCTCCTCGAGGCGATCACGTTCCTCCAACAGATGTTGTTGATCGACCGTCAACGCTCAGAGATCGTCAGCTTTTGCGCCCCACGATGACCGGAGGTGTACCTCCCGATGTTCCCGGTAGTGCCGGAACCACCTCCGTTCGCCCATCCCACTTGTCAAGGAAGAGCTTGAACAGCACCTGGTCGTCCAGGCTGCGGTTGAGTGTGTCGTAACGGATGGCTTCCTGTTCGGCGATCTTCACCTCCGTCTGTGCCCTCAGCAGTTGCTGTTCAGCGATCTGTTTCTGCTCAATGGCTGCGCGATATTCCTCGGCAATCTGCAGGCCGGTCAGGTCGAGGCCACGCACTTCGACGTAGTCGAATTTGTCGAGTTCCTCGGCCACCGTCCGCTCAACCAGGGATGAGATGTCGTTCCATTCAGTGGCGATGGTCACCAGTTCGTACTGGGAGAACACCGACTTGAGAGCTTTCAGCAGCGAGGGCTGAATGATGCGCGGGTAAATCTCACGGTCAGTGCTGGCGATGGTGCGGTAAATCCGCCCCGCCTCATCGGGACGAACGGCATATTTCACAGTGGCGGTGGCTTCAATCACCTGAAGGTCTTTGGTCAGGGTGGCGAATTCCTCAGGCCTCACCTGCGTGCGCACATCAAAGGGGGAGACCGCCTGCACAAAGGGAATCTTGAAATTCAGGCCGGGCAGACGTGAGCCACCGCTCACCTTGCCAAGGGTGGTGACCACAGCCACTTTTCCCGCCGGGACGATGAACAGAGACTGACCCAGAAGCAGCAGCGCGCTCAGCAGGATGGCGACCAGACCCACCAGGCCTGTGGAGGGGTCGTTGATCGGACGGGGAGTCTGCATGGCAGCAGTTGTGTTGCAAGGATGATGTCGGTTCGGGCTGGGTTTCTGTTGGCCATGGCACTGAATCGACACCAAGTTCTTCCGTTGACCCTTGGCTTACAAAACTGCGCTCGAGGTGCCACGGTCCAGCAATCCCTGGATTGATGGCCTCACGGATGGCTACCGCTGGGGCATCACGGCAACCGATCCTGTCGTCGGTTACACCTTCATCAGCGATACATCTGATCGGCCGGGTGATGAGTTCGGGGGCTATCCCTCTTGGGGCTGGAGTGAAGAGGAACGGGACCTGATGGAGCAGGCCATGGCTGAGATTTCGGCTGTGTGTGCTCTTCGGTTCGAAGACCGTGGCGATGACAATGATGATGATGTGGAGATCTGGTACTACAACCTCAACGACCGTCAGTCCGATAACAGTTATGGCTTCGCCTACACCCCTGGCAGTGACGCAGACGAAGGGTTGGTGGCCATCAACTGGTCGACGTATCAAAACAATGACGGCAGCTTCAAGAATTCGATTGCGTCCGGCAGCTTCTACGGCATCACCTTCCTGCATGAGCTCAGTCATGCCGTCGGCCTGAAGCATCCTCACGACAGAGGTCTGCTCGATCAACCCCGATTCCCTGGTTTGACACGCCGGTCAAATGAGTTTCGTGATACGGGCGATTTCGACCAGAACGCCCACCCCTTCACGCAGCTCACCTACGTCGACAAGGGAGCTCGCAATGGGATGGCTCCTCAATCAATCGAAGCCTATGGCTTCCTGAAAACGCCTGGCGCTTTGGATATTGCTGCCCTGCAATGGATGTACGGGATCAATCCTGACGCTGCCTCTGGCGACGACACCTACAAACTGCCTCTGGAGAATGCTGAGGGAACCGGGTGGCAATCAATCTGGGACACCGGTGGGGTGGACAGCATCACCGCAGCTGGTTCCACAGCTGCGGTCACAATCGATCTGCGCAATGCAACCCTTGGTGATGACGTCCATGCCGGCGGTTACATCAGCAGGGTTGAGGGCGTCTTCGGTGGATTTTCCATTGCGCACGACTGGGATGGTCGCACCCTCGGAACCCCCGCAGGACTCTGTGTGATTGAAAACGCGATCGGTGGCAAGGGGGATGATCTTCTGATTGGTAATCAGACTGGTAACCGACTCAAAGGCAAGAAGGGTGCCGACGTGCTGTACGCCGGTGGAGGAGGAGACGACCGCGTCACTGGTGGCAAAGGGCGCGATCAGTTCTGGATCTCAGCTGAACAGGCTTCTTTTGTGGAGGTGACCGACTTCAACCCTCGCAAGGATCGACTGGTCTTCGATGTCGACACTTCGGCGGTGACGTTCGATTCGCTCGGGGCTGGCAGCCAGGTGTTGATTGATGGTCGAGTGGTGGCACAGCTGCCTGGAGTCACAGGCCTGGATCTTGAACGGCACGCCTTGTTCGGGGCCTTCGAACTCCTCTAGGCCGGCTGCTGGAGTGTTTCTTCCAAGAGAGTGCTGCGCTGTGCTTCACAGCGCCGGCATTCTCGGCTGTCCAGGGCGAAGAAATTAAGCGACAGCGTTTTGTCGCAGCTGCTGCACTGGCGCGTCTCGGCCGCAGGGCTTGTCTGCATGATTTTGTTGCTGATCCAGCTCACTTCACTGTGCCACTTTCTGTAGTTTCGGACACATGTGCAGGGGAGGCAGAATGGAGTGACTGGCTCAGGTGGAGATGTCCAAGGATGCGGGGACGCAGGCCGAGAACAAGAAGCGCCGGCGTCGCGGGCCGGCCATCCCACTTGAACAGGTTTCACCGGCGGTCCTGACCTCAACGAGGGATGTGGCCTTCACCCTGCAGCAACTACGTCTGGATCCAGCCCCTGAGGAGGTGCTCAAGGCGGTGCTGGATCGAGCTGCCCATCTTGAGGAACAGGCCAGTGGCATCACAGTGTTCGATGACTGATTCAGTGGAAGCCACTCAGGAAAGCGCTGAGCGAGCGTTGCAAATGCTGCTTCGTGCCATTGCCGGCCCGAACTACTCCGGAGCCCTGAAGCAGGGGGATGTGGCACAGCAGATTGAGCTCTGTTTGACCTGGGTCAAAGCTGAAGCATCAGAGGCTGCGTCGTTGATCGAATCATGCGTTCCCCATGGCAAGCCGATGTTGGCTCAGGCGCAGGCCCGGTTGGAGAGCCTGCAGTCCTTGCAGCTGTTAGAGCGAGTGACAGCGTCCTATTTCAATAAGGACTGATCTTGGCTACGCCCGAGATCACCTGCACGGGGGTCATGACCGTTACGCCAGGGAGTGAACAGAAAAAAATTTCCTGCCACAAGCCCGATCGTCACCGCAATCGCCGTTACC
This sequence comes from uncultured Synechococcus sp., assembly GCA_913040905.1. The sequence continues at coordinate 4,878 of CAJWIC010000103.1, forward strand.
TGTTCCCAGACTTCAATATTCATCGAAGTCGTCCAGAACCGGCAGTAACTCTGTTTGCAAGGGTTTGGTGGGTTCGTCGAGGTTGTAGGACCGCTCTCTACAGCAAACCATGTTCCTGTCCCGGTCTCGAAAGACTACTTTGAAGATCAAGAGAAAAGATCCCTTGATGCATCTGTTTTTCTTCCTCGGTCTTCGCGGGCTGGCTTTAGCCGTATGCCTCGCGTTATTTAATCATCCTGCCAGGTCCCAGCCACAGCAAGCAATACCATCGAGGAGTTTTTTCCCTGGGCAACAAATTGATAGCCCTGTACCGATTAACCGAGGCGATGACACCCTAGGTTTGGAGGGATTCTTAGACTCCTCCGGCCAATATGCACCACAGAATCGGCTGCTGAATGTTGATAATATAGATCAAAAAAGTGGTCTTGAAGATAATGGGCAGTCGGCTTTTGGGTATGAGCTTAAGAGTGGAGACGAGGAGCTTGCGTTTCCGGATTCTGATTCATCACCTTTGGGAAACGAATTGAATGGTATTCAGGAAGATGAGGGCCAAAGTCGATCTGTAATGGAATTCGGCAGTGATGTTTTTGGCATTGAATCAAGCGAGGCTTGCGC
>CAJWIC010000104.1 GCA_913040905.1 uncultured Synechococcus sp.
AAGCGGAGCAGAACGCCGTGAGCCTGCGCAGCCGACGGGACGGTGACCTCGGGGTGACAGCGGTGGCCGACCTGCTCAGTGCTGCCCAGACGGCCAACAGCCAGCGCGCCGCCGGCCTGGAGCTGAAGGCATGACCAGCACACCGATCGCCTCTCTCTCCGATCTGGCCCGGCTGCGCGGTGCTCCGGAACTCAGCCCCGATGCATCCGACCGCCTGCGGTCCGAGCTCCGCGAGGCCATGGCCAAGGCCAGCTGGTTCACCGTCGGTGTGATGGCCCCCTCCGCGGCCAGTGCCCTCGAGGCTTTACGAGCGTTGGAACGGAGTCAGGACTGGGAAACCATGAATGTGGTGGAGAACACCACAGATGACGGACCTGTCTTCCTCAAGGCGAATCAAAAGGGTGGTTCGGTTCGCATCCGCATCGAGCACGGCCTCGGGGAAGGGATCCTGATCAGCGGCCACGGCGACGACGACAGCACCCCCAGCACCACCTGGGGACCACTGCCGCTGAATTTTTTCTGAACTGGCATGGACGTTGCCCTTCAGCGCGATTCTTCGCAGCCTGAGGAGGTGAGCTTCATCCACAGCCTGATGCCTCATCCCACTCTGCTTGCCGGCGACATGGGGGGAACCAAGACCCTTCTGGCGCTCTATGACCTGGAGGGCAGCAGGCTGATCAAGCGTCATCAGCAACGGTTTGTCTCCGCTGATTGGACGTCACTTGAGCCGATGCTTCAGGCATTCGTCGAGGAACGTCCCAAGCAGGTCCATGCGCCCACCCATGGCTGCATTGCCGTGGCAGGGCCAGTGCGCAATCGGCAGGCCCGGATCACCAACCTCCCCTGGCAGCTGAAGGAAGAGGACCTTGCTGCAGCAGCCGGTATGCAGCAACTGGAGCTGGTGAACGATTTCGCTGTGCTGATCTACGGCCTGCCTCACATCGATGCCGATCAGCAGGTGGTGTTGCAGGAGGGGGAGCAGGACGACGGCCCCCTGGCGATCCTCGGCGCAGGGACCGGCCTCGGCATGGCGCGAGGCGTGCAGACCGCACAGGGACTGCTGGCCCTGGCGAGTGAGGGTGGGCACCGTGAATTTGCTCCGCGCAATGCGGCGGAGTGGGATCTGGCCTGCTGGCTCAAGCAAGACCTCGGCGTCAGCCGGCTGTCGATTGAACGCATCGTGAGTGGCACCGGCCTGGGGCATGTGGCCCACTGGCTGCTTCAGAAACCCGATGCCGCGATGCACCCCCTGCGCAGCGTGGCTGAGGCCTGGCGGCACAACAGCCCCAACGACCTTCCCGCTCAGGTGAGCCTCGCCGCTGAAGAGGGTGATCCCTTGATGCAGCGCGCCTTGCAGCTTTGGCTTGAGGCCTACGGGTCAGCGGCGGGCGATCTTGCCCTTCAGGAACTGTGCACAGGAGGCCTCTGGGTCGGTGGGGGAACCGCGTCAAAACAACTGAAGGGACTGCGATCCGACAGTTTTCTCAACGCGATGCGCGACAAGGGACGCTTCCGCGAGCTGCTTGAAGGAATGCAGGTCACAGCGGTGATCGATCCCGATGCCGGCCTGTTTAGCTCTGCCTGCCGCGCTCGGATGCTGGCGGAGTCAGGTGGGACACTGGCCTGAGCAGACGATCAGGGATGGCGCAGCCGCGCATCGGTCAGAAAGTGGTGGTGGATGTACCAGCGACCACCGCAAATCTCGGACCGGGTTTCGACTGCCTGGGTGCCGCCCTCGATCTGAACAACCGCTTCGCCATGCGACGGATCGAAGGCAGCGGCGAAAGATTCGAGCTGATCATTGAAGGCACAGAGGGCAGTCATCTGCGCGGCGGCCCTGACAACCTTGTCTATCGCGCTGCTCAACGGGTTTGGAAAGCAGCCAACATGGAGCCTGTGGCCCTGGAAGCCCGGGTGCGTTTGGCGGTCCCCCCTGCGCGGGGACTGGGCAGCAGTGCCACCGCCATCGTTGCCGGACTGATGGGAGCCAATGCCCTCGTCGGTGAACCTCTGAGCAAGGAGAAACTGCTGGAGCTAGCGATTGATATCGAAGGACATCCCGACAACGTTGTGCCTTCGCTGCTGGGAGGGCTCTGCATGACCGCCAAGGCGGCATCACAGCGTTGGAGGGTGGTGCGCTGCGAATGGATCAGCAGTGTCAAGGCCGTGGTGGCCATTCCATCGATCCGCCTCAGCACCAGCGAAGCCCGCCGAGCGATGCCGAAGGCCATCCCGGTCAGCGATGCCGTGGTCAATCTGGGGGCCCTCACCCTGTTGCTGCAGGGCCTTCGCACCGGCAACGGTGATCTGATCGCGGATGGCATGCACGATCGCCTGCATGAGCCCTACCGCTGGCGCCTGATCAAGGGCGGGGATGACGTCAAAGCCGCTGCTCTGGAGGCAGGAGCCTGGGGGTGTGCCATCAGTGGTGCTGGGCCAAGCATCATTGCCCTGTGTACGGAAGACAAGGGCCAGACCGTGAGTCGGGCCATGGTCAAGGCCTGGGAAAACGCCGGCGTGGCCAGCCGTGCTCCCGTCCTGAATCTGCAGACCTCCGGAAGCCATTGGCAGCACGCCGAAGCTGGGTAGTTGTACCCAGATCACAAAGCCAGCCCTGTTAGCTTTGTTAAAGATTGCGGACGCTGAATGGACTCTGGGCTAGCGACGGACGCATTAGCGAGCCCAGCCTTTCCCTGGCTGTCGCTGATTGTCCTGCTTCCAGCGTTCGGAGCACTGCTGATGCCCCTGATGCCAGGGGACGACGAGCGTCCTTCCCCCTGGCCCCGCAACCTCGCATTGGCCGTCCTGCTGGCGGACCTCCTGTTGATGCTGGTGGTCTTCAGCACCCGGTTTGATCCCGGCTTCAGCGGTCTTCAGCTGGTGGAACGGGTCAGCTGGCTTCCGGCCATCGGCCTGGAGTGGTCCCTGGGTGCGGATGGTCTCTCAGCCCCTTTGGTGGTGCTCAGCGGATTGGTCACGTTCCTCTCAGTGGCTGCGAGCTGGTCGGTGCAGCGCAAGTGCAAGCTGTACTTCGCACTGCTGCTGGTTCAGGCGTCCGCCCAGGGCCTGGTGTTTCTCTCACAGGATTTCCTGCTCTTCTTCCTGGCCTGGGAGCTGGAGTTGGTGCCTGTTTATCTGCTGATCGCGATCTGGGGCGGACAGAACCGTCAGTACGCCGCCACCAAATTCATCCTGTACACAGCTCTGGCCTCGTTGCTGATCCTGATCAGCGGACTGGCCCTGGCCCTGTCTGGTGATCAGTTCACCCTGAACCTCACAGAGCTGGCCTCCCGTTCGCCTGGCGGCAGCTTCGGACTGCTCTGCTACCTCGGATTCCTGGTGGGTTTCGGTGTGAAACTGCCGATGTTCCCCCTGCACACCTGGCTGCCGGATGCCCACGGCGAAGCCAACGCCCCGGTCTCGATGTTGCTGGCGGGAGTGCTGCTGAAGATGGGCGGCTATGCCCTGCTGCGTTTCAACGTGCAGATGCTGCCGGACGCCCATCTCACCCTGGCCCCGGCCCTGGTGATCCTCGGCATCGTCAACATCGTTTATGGCGCCCTGAACGCCTTCGCCCAGGACAACGTCAAGCGTCGGATCGCCTGCAGTTCCGTCAGTCACATGGGCTTCGTGCTGCTCGGCATCGGGGCTGTGGATGCCCTGGGAATCAGTGGAGCCATGCTGCAGATGGTCAGTCATGGGCTGATCGCCGCAGCAATGTTCTTCTTCACCGGCGTCTTCTACGAACGAACGAAGACCCTGTCGATTCCCAACATGGGGGGCCTGGCCAAGGCCCTGCCGATCACCTTTGCCTTCTTCCTGGCCAGCTCGCTCGCCTCTCTGGCCCTCCCCGGTATGAGCGGATTCATCAGCGAAATCACGGTGTTCCTCGGGATTACCAGTCAGGAAGGATTCACATCGCTGTTCCGTGCCATCACGGTCCTTCTCGCCGCCATCGGCCTTGTGCTGACGCCGATCTACCTGCTCTCCATGTGCAGAAGGGTGTTCTTCGGCCCCAGAATTCCGGCCCTGGCCAGCGTCGAAGACATGCGACCCAGGGAACTGGTGATCGGCATGAGCCTGCTGGTGCCGACCCTGGTGATCGGCATCTGGCCACGCATCGCCATGGACCTCTATGAAGCGTCCACCGACAACCTGGCCAGTGACCTTGGCCAACGGGCACTGGTGGCCCTGATCGATCACTTACCCATCGGCTGAGATGAGCACTTCCACGTCCTCCCCACTGCTGAAGGGTCACGGTCTTCCCTCCTACGAGCAGATCAAACCGGAGCTTGTCCTTCAGGACATCCCGGTTCTGCTCAGGGAACTCGAACAGCAGTTCACGGATCTGGAGCAGACCCTTCAGTCGAGCTTGGACAGTGGCGCTGCGATCAGCTGGGAGGAGGTGATGCAGCCGATGCACCGCCTGGGTGAGCGTCTTCGCTGGAGTTGGGGCGTGGTCTCCCACCTCAACGGCGTCTGCAACTCACCGGAGCTGCGTGAAGCCCACGCCGCCCAGCAACCCGATGTCGTCCGTCTCAGCAACCGCCTCGGGCAGAGCAAGGTGCTGCATCGGGCTCTCTGCCAACTGCGCGACCAGCCCAGCCAGCCCCTCAATGCCACCCGCCAGCGCATCCTCAAGTCCGAACTGCTCTCCATGCAGCAACGGGGTGTCGGTCTCAACGGGGACGATCAATCCGCCTTCAACAAGGCCAGCGAACAACTCGCTGCGCTATCCACCAGCTTCGGCAATCACGTGCTGGATGCCACCCAGCAGTGGACGCTGAAGCTCACGGACCCCGGGCAGGTGAAAGGCCTTCCGCAGCGGGCATTGGAATCACTGGCCGCAGCAGCTCGGGAGGCCGGTGACGCCGAAGCCAGTGCCGATCGAGGGCCCTGGCTGGTGGGCCTGGACATGCCGAGGTACATACCGGTACTGACCCACGCCGATGACCGGTCCCTACGAGAGACCGTTTACCGGGCCCATGTGAGCCGAGCCAGCCAGGGCGAACTGGACAATTCCCCGCTGATCGAGGACATCCTTGGACTTCGCCGGGAACAGGCCCAGCGCCTTGGCTATGCCCATTGGGCAGAACTGAGCCTCGCCAGCAAGATGGCCGACGACGTCTCCGCCGTGGAGAATTTGCTGGAGGAGCTGCGTGCCGCGGCCTATCCGGCCGCTGAAAAGGAGCTGGAGGAGCTGGAGGCATGCGCCCGTCGTCACGGGGCTGCAGAAGCTGACGCTCTGGCTCCCTGGGACGTGAGCTACTGGTCGGAAAAACTGCGCCGCGAACGGTTTGATCTGGACCAGGAAGCGCTGCGCCCCTGGTTC
>CAJWIC010000105.1 GCA_913040905.1 uncultured Synechococcus sp.
ACAGGATTCATAACCCTGAGGTCGGGAGTTCAAGTCTCCCCTCTGACATTGAAATTTCAACGTTAAATCGTTAGCGCGTTCAACGCGATTGGGTCGTAGGTTGAAAAGATCTTGTTCAGATCAGGCTTGCCGCGGTGGCAACTTGCTCAGAGGATTGACTGCTGCGCCGCTGGAACGACGAATTTCGAAATGGAGATGGGGGCCTGTGCTGCGCCCCGTGCTTCCCATCAGAGAGATCCGTGCACCCTGCGGAACAACCTGACCCTTTGAAACCATTAATCGACTGTTATGGGCGTAGCGGGTCGATTCACCATCTCCATGGGCGATCTCCACAAGATATCCATAGGCACCACTCCAACCTGCGTAGGTCACGATCCCGTCTCGGGCGGAATGAACAGCCGTTCCGGAGCTGTTAGCAATGTCAATTCCCTTGTGCATCCGACCCCATCGCCAGCCGTATCCGGAGGTGAACACCCCCTTTGTGGGCCAGCTGTAGGTGCTTGAAGGAGCGAGCCGTTGTGCGTCGCTGCTGGTGGACTTTGGGCTGGTGAGGGCAGGGAGATCCGGCCAGCTGGCCCCTCCACTGATGTTGGGACGAATGGCCAGAAGCTGCTGACCAGTGGCGGCTTTGGCCACCCGCACTTCGGTACCGACGCTGAGATCAGAGAGGGTGAGCCCTGGATTGAACTGTTTCAACTCCTCCTGGTTGATGCCGTGACGTTCAAGAAAACTGGCCAGTGAGTCGCCGCGCTGAATGGATGCGGTGGATTGAACCGGTGGAGGTGGCGTGATCGGTGGTTGAGTGCGGATCGAGTCAGCCTCGACGCTGACCAGCATCGACGCACGCTCACGAGCTTCTGCAGGAATGGCAAACCAGCTGCCGGAGCGAAACACATGGCTCTCCGGTTGATCATTGATCCGGGCTAGTTCAGCCGATGGCAGATCCAAGCCAGCCGCAAGGCGGGACAACGCTGTGCGTTGCTGGAGACGAAACCAGAATGCCGGTTCGTCTGTCGTGGTGATCTCTTCGTCGACGACTGGTAAGGGCGGCAATTCAGCCAATGTGAATGATCGACTATCCGCTTCTCCAGGCAGCGCAGTCCATGCCACCACGCTCAACAGTGGTGCGATGGAAGCAGCCAACACAAGGACTGAGCGCATCCCGTTGATGAAGTCGGGCGAACAGTAACGAAGCGACCATGGCTCTGCAAGGGCAACTGGTGCAGTCAGCTCTTCACCACAACTGAAGCTGGTGACCAGCTGTGTAAGCCACCAGGGCACAGGCCACCGAAAGGTTGAGGCTTCGAACACCACCTGCGCCATCTGCATCGACGCCTCCGGGCATTGGAATTGTCAGGATTCGATCGCACTGCTCACGCACCTGGTTTGGAAGGCCGTTGTCTTCGCGGCCGAACAGCAGCACATCACCGGGCTGAAACTGAAAGTTGCTGAGGCTGTCACCTCCGTACCGGCTGCAGCCGATCAGGCGATAGGGCAGCGTCAGTTGCGTCAGCAGATGGTTCAAATCGGGGTGGGTCGAGAGCTGAACGTGGGGCCAGTAATCAAGACCAGCTCGCCGTACCGCGCGATCATCAATGCAGAACCCAAGCGGTTCAATCAACCCCAAAGGCAGCTGAAACGCTGCACAGGTCCTGGCGATGTTCCCCGTGTTGGGGGGAATTTGGGGCTCGTAAAGAACCACCCGAAGGGGTGAAGCCGGCGCAGGAAGGGTCATGGCACCGGCTGGCTGAGGGCATGCAGGTCAACGGCCCGACCCTGCAAGACAAGCCAGGCGGCATCAGCCTCTCGATCGAGGCTTTGTGCGAGGGATCCAAGTCGATCGCGAAAGCATCCGCCGATTCGTGTTGGTGGAACAACCCCCCATCCGGTTTCCTCGATCACCACCACGCAGGTCTGGTCCATGGCCGCCAACTGCTGGATCAGCTCATCACAGCATTTGTTCCAGACCTGGTCTGCGTCATCGAGATGACTGGCCACAAATCCTCCAAGAGCATCGATCAGCACCGACGAGTGCTGAGGAATTGTCTGCAGGGCGGAAGTCAGCTCCGCGCCTGACTCCAACAGATGCCAGTGGCTCGGGCGCCGTCGGCGATGCAACGCCAGACGGGTCTGCCAGTCCTGATCATCGGGACGATCCGGAGCTGTTGCCACATAGGTGACATCGACTGCTTCCGACATCAAATGCTCGGCCCAGCGACTTTTGCCACCTCTGGAGGGACCACTGACCAGGACAAGTCTGGTTTTGTTCTGGTCAGCCACCACCATTCATTCCCTTGAGAGTCGCCACGGAGGAGGGGGAGACGCGGTTCAGATAGCGGAAGATCCAGTACTTGAAGATCGTCGCCAGGATCACCGGGAATGTGGCGATGAACAACAAGATGAAATTTTCCTGGGTCGGCAGACCGAAGTGATGGGCGATTCCATCCAGGAGCACCGTCCAACCTTCAGGGCTGTGGTAACCAACGAAGATGTCTGTGAAGAGAATGATCGCGAACGCCTTAGCGGAATCACTTAGCCCGTAGATCGCTTCATCGAGAAATCCTCGCAGTACGCGCAACTGATCTCTGCTCACAAGGCAGACGCCGATAAAGGCCATCAGGCCTGCAAGGTCAGCGATGACATTCTTGATTGCCTGAACGCTCTCTCGATCAGCTTCCTGCTTGAGTTCTTGCGCCTTCTCCCTCAGCTTGACCACCAACAAATCAGAGGACAGTGGCTCTCCCCCATTCAACAGGGCATCAAATTCAAGCTCCTCTTTGTAAATCCGCAATTTCTCGACGGCGACCTCCTCGAGCTGAGGCCTTGGGTAGCTAAGGAACGACAGATCAGGGGAGAGATGTTCCACAGCCGGACCGACGATATAGGTGTTTGACACCTGTTGGACCAGCAAGGGGACCAACACCAACAGCAACAGGATCCTGAGCGACGCCAGCGTTGAATCGCGCCGCCGGCGGAACCCTGCCACGACAGATTCCTCAGAGGTTGGATCCAACTGACGACGCACCGCATCAAACACATCGAGCAGCGAGCGCGGCAATGGTTGCGGTGCAGTGCTCATCCCGCTTTTGCTGAATGAGCGCTTGGTCGCATAGCGACTCACCACAGTCTCAATCAACTGAAGCTGACGCAACTCCTGTGGATCAAGCTGCCCTCGGTTGGGAGCCACCTTGGCAAGACTGGATCGACAGATCTGAAGGGCGGTGTGGAACCGTCGCAAAACCGTGGCTTGAACGGAACGAGGAACGGAAAGCTCAAGTTCCGGTCTGACTTTGCGGTCGGAGTAAAACTCGAGCTCAATGCCCTGAATCAGCAGCGCCGCTTCGTAGCCGCGCTCCAACTCGTTGGTTAGGTTGTCGCCCTCTCCCTGGGAGAACAGGCCAATCCAGTTCCGCGTGGCCATCAACTCAGGCGATCATCGAGAAAAGACCCACCAGGTCGCCATCGGGATGATGGTTCCGAGGACCAGCAGCACAATGATCCAGGTTGTCGCGTTGCTGCTCTCTGTCTCCTCCTGGGTGGGGATGTTGGTGGGCAGGGTTGTGCGAACAATCTCGGCCGGAGGACCTGGATCCTCGCCACCACCGAGCACGGTGCTCAATCGATTGAGGCCATCCACAGTGGCTTGCCGATAGCGATCACCCTCACGAAGCGGCACGGTCATGGTGGTGCGCGCCGTACTGGTCAGCAGTGCCTCGGGCAGCTGGGATTGCAGCGAAGGATCTGCGGCGATCGACGCCCGTTTGTTCTGGGTCTCGATCAGGAGCAAGAGCAGTGGTTCCGAATCCTTGGTCGACCACTGGGCCAGGAGCTCCTCACCGAAGCCATCAAGGTTCAGGCCGTAATCAAGACGCCGCAACGTCACAACCCTGGCATCAACGCGCTCAGAGGCGAGATCCTGAAGACGAGCGTTGAGTTCAGAGCGACTGGCCCGGCTGAACACATCGGCATCATCCAGCACCCGCTCGTCGGGACGATTGACGCCGAGATCCGTGGGAGAAATGGCCTGGGCTGTGAGGGGACAAGCGACCAGAACCAACAGGCCAAGGGCAGAAAGAACGTTGGCGAGTCGACGCAGGAACGACATCAGACCATTCCGAATAACAATTCCGATCAGTCTGCCCTCAGCCATCCAGGCTGTCGCGGTTCAACGCTTCAATTGCCACCAGAATTGCGGCGGCTTCGCCGTCCGGCAATGCCATTCGTTGGGCCAGATCCTGCAGAAATGCCGACTCGTCTTCAGTGACCGTTCGATCGGCGTGGGCAAGGTGAGCGGCCACGGCAAGGGCACTCTGCTGTTGGGCCAAGGTCAGAACAGGCAACGCTTCATCCACAAGACCACTGACACCCTGATCTCGAAGACGGTGGAGAAGCTGGTCAAACAAATCCCCCATCTCAGCTTCCGAGCTGCCGCTGTACAACGAGCGGTACTCCAGCTGCGTCCTCAAGGCATGGGCTTCATCACGTCCGAGGCTTCCGTCGCAGGCCACCGCAGCAAGGGCAACGGCGGCAAAGGCTTCTGCACTGTTCATCCGAATCAGGCATCACTCCCACATTTGAGCAGGATGTAGCGGTTCTGCCAGCCCAGGATGGCCTGATGCCCGCTCCCGCACGTGTTGTACTCGTCTGTGCTCTGGTGTTGTTGACGCTGACGCTGCTCAATGCCGGCCTGGCGGAGTCGTTCACCCCTGAACTGCAACGCGCTGAAGTCCTCTGTGGGATGGCGACTGTTGGACTGATGCTGGTGGCTGTGCTGTGGACCAGGGTTGATCCGACCCAGGCGAAACCACGTGCCCTCAGCGGTGAACAGGGTTTGCAGTTGGAGCCCTCCCTGGAGGCTGATCTGAAGGAGGAGCTGGCCTGGGGCAGCCATATGCTGCTGACGGCTACTCCAGCCGCCACCCTTCTGGTCCATTGGCGGGACCAGGTCATCCTGCGGCGGGGACTGCTGAGTGACGCTGATGCACCATTTACGCCAGGACCGATCTGTCGACGGGCCATGGACCGTGAAACCACGATCAGCCTGGTCAACACAACCCTGTTCCCCGGCCGCCATGAATTTGATCCCGTTCTCAAGAACCTTCCAGCTGTTCTGATCGTGCCCCTAGGGACCCATGGGATCGTGGTTCTTGGCGGATGGTCCGAACGCTGCTTCAGTCAGGCTGATGAGCAGTGGCTTGAAGGCTGGTCTGCACGGCTCAGAACGAAACTCGAGAGCGCGACGACGAAGGCCTGCTGCGAGGTTGATCAGGCATGAAACGGATGCTGGATCGCACCCGCTGACCGGTCGAGCCAAGGACAAG
>CAJWIC010000106.1 GCA_913040905.1 uncultured Synechococcus sp.
CCTGCTGATGATCCTTGGCTTCAGCCATCCGCCCGACCAATACGTCCCCACCTTTCTGGCCAGCTGGCTGGATCAATCCCTGCGGGAGTCACTGCTCACCACCCCCGGCGTCGGCGATGTGCTGGTGTTCGGCAGCAGTGAGCTCTCCTTTCGCCTCTGGCTCGATCCGGATCGACTGGAACAGGCCAACCTGACCATTTCAGACGTCAGCCGCGCCCTGGCGGAGCAGAATGTGCTGGCCGCCATCGGCAGCCTCGGCGCTTCACCCGCGCCGGACGGTCAGCTGATCAGCTTGCCGGTGGATGCCGAGGGACGGCTGCTCACCCAGAAGGATTTCGAGAACCTGATCCTGCGGCGTCTCGACAACGGCGGATTGCTGCGACTCAAGGATGTGGGTCGCGTCGAGCTGGGACAGCGCAGCTACGGCAGTCAAGCGATGAATCTCGACGGGCAGCGCTCCGTGGCCGTAGGCCTGTATCAGCGGGATGGGGCCAATGCCCTGGAGGTGAGCCGGGCCGTCAAGGCCGAACTGAAGCGCCTGGAACCCAGCTTTCCGCCCGGTCTTGAGATCTCGATGATCGTGGATGTGGCTGACAACGTTCAGGCCAACCTCGATCGCACCATCGCCACCCTGCGTGATGCCGTGCTGCTTGTGCTTGTGGTGCTGGTGCTGTTCCTGGGACGCTGGCGCCTGGCCCTGATCCCTGGCCTTGCCGTGCCGGTGGCACTGGTGGGCTGCCTGGTGCTGGTGAAGCTGAGCGGCTCCAACCTCAACAGCCTGATCCTGTTCGGGATGGTGATGGCTACCGGCATCGTCGTCGATGACGCGATCGTGGTGAGTGAAGACATCGCCGGTCGGATCGAACGGGGTGACGCTCCCCGGGTCGCCGCCGAAGATGCCATGGCAGAACTGGCCGGAGCGGTTGTCGCCACATCCCTGGTGCTGGCCGCCGTCTTCGTACCGGTGCTGTTGATCCCTGGCTCCGTGGGACGGCTGTATCAACCGATTGCCCTGGCCATCAGCGGCGCGATCCTGTTCTCCACCCTCAACGCTCTCTCCTTCACTCCGATGGCCTGCGCCCGGGTCCTCGAGTCGGGTGAGGGGCGACTTCCTGGCCCACTGCGTCGCCTCAGCAACAACCTCAGGCAGGGCATGGGCGATCTTCAACAGGGCTACGCAAACCTGCTGGAGCATTGGCTGCAGCGCGCCCCACTTGTGCTGGGGCTGCTGCTCGTGGGACTTGTCGTCACCGGCGGAGGACTGGCGGCCATGCCCACCGCCTTCATTCCCAACGAAGACCAGGGCCAGATCCGTGGGTACTTCACCCTGCCGGAGGGAGCCAGTCTGGAACGCACTGTGGCGGTGATGGACAACATCCGCACTGTGGTGGCAGAAGAGCCTCTGGTGCGCACGGGCAACTTCTACGCCGGCCGATCCTTCGGCCAGAGCGGTGAGGACCGTGGCTCGTTTTATCTACGCCTTCAGCCGCCGGAGGAACGCACCGGTCGTGATCAGAGCAGCGAAACCGTGAAACGACGGCTGAACCGTGCAATTCAGAGTCGTATCGGCGACGCCCGAGTGGTGGTCACAACCCCACCAACGGTCCGGGGCTTCAGCAGCGAATCCGGCCTGAGGCTTGAACTGCTGGACCGCAGCGGCGGCCAGCTCAGCCTGCAAGAGTTCGAGGCCATGGCCCAGCGCTTCATCAGCACCGCCGAAGCCAGCAATCGCTTTGAACGGGTGAGCACCCGTTTCGATGCCAGCTCCCCCCGATGGCGGCTCAACCTCGATCGCGATCGTCTGGCCGGCCTCGACCTCGATCTGAGCACCGTCCTGCGGGACATCGGCACCGCAATCGGCGGCCGTTACATCGACGACACCTACGAAGGAGGCCGGATCCGAAGCATCGTTGTGCAACTCGACGGAGAGAACCGAACAGGGCCAGAGGATCTCAGCGGCTTGATGGTGCGCAACCGCAGCGGGGAGCTGGTTTCAGTGGAGAACGTGGCCACCCTGACCCAGACGGAAGGTGCCAACAGCATCCGCCACTACGGCCTGAACCGTGCCATCACGGTGACGGCCGTGCCGGCTCCTGGAGTGAGCAGCGGTCAGGCGATTCAGCAACTCAAGGCCGCTGGCGATGCGGTGGGGGGCAACAACATCGGCGTTGCCTTCACAGGCCTGGCCCTGGAGGAGCAGAAAGCAGCCCGCTCAACCTGGATCCTGTTCAGCCTTGGCGTTGTGGTGGTGTATTTGCTGCTGGCGGCTCTCTACGAAAGCTTTGTTGACCCACTGGTCATTCTGCTCACCGTTCCCATCGCTCTGATGGGGGCACTGATTGGCCTGAAGTTGCGCGGTCTGCCTCTGGACGTCTACGGACAGATGGGCCTGCTTGTGTTGGTGAGCCTGGCGGCCAAGAACGGAATCCTGATCGTGGAATTCGCCAACCAACGGCTGGCGGCGGGGCTGGCGCTGCGAGAGGCAATCCTCGGCGCCGCCGTGAACCGTATGCGGCCGATTCTGCTTACCGCGGTCACCTCCCTGGCCGGTTTTCTGCCACTGCTGCTGGCCCAGGGCAGCGGTTCCGCCAGTCGGACCAGCATCGGCACGGTGGTGTTCAGCGGCCTGCTGGTGTCCTCGTGGCTGTCCCTGTTTGTGGTGCCGACGGTGTATTTGTTGCTGAAACGCTGGCGTCCGGCATGACCACGACCACTCCTGCGGCAGGGGTCCGCCGTCGGTTGATCCTGCACGCCGGCACCCACAAGACCGCCTCAACGGACATCCAGTCACGGCTGCTGCGCAGTCGATCACTGCTGGAGCAGGAAAACGTTCACTACCGCTTCCCTGTTCCAGCCGTTCTTGATTTCAAGCCCCTCACCAAAGCGATCACCCGAGAGGACTGGCAGCTCTGGGGTGACTATCTGGAGCTCATGGCCCGTGGCGATGGCGATGTGCTGCTGAGCGCCGAGCAGTTCGCCCCTCGGCTCACGCAACGGAAAACGATCGGCCAACTGAAGCGTTTGGCCCGAGAGAGCGGCTACGAGCTGACGATTGTGATTTTCGTCCGATCTCAGCTCGACTACATCAACTCCCGTTACGCCTACACACTGAAGCGCTTCTATCACACAACAAGATTCAATGAGTATGTCGAAGAAGTGCTGGCGGGACGACTGCCCTCAAGCGGCACGTTCACGGGACCCAATGCCAAACGCAGTGATGTATTCGATTTCTGGAATTACTTCGCAGCCCTCGTGCAGGAACGCGAGCGCGGACTGGATGTGCGCTTCATCCCCTTTCGACAGACGGACCCCGACCCATTCAGGCAGCTGCTGACAACTCTCGATCTCAATCCCCACCTGCCCTGGGCCGCCAGCCGGTCGGATGCTCTCAATCAAAGCCCCGGCCCCAGGGCCACCTGGCTGGCACGTCAGGTGGGGCTGCGCCTGGCCCGGCATGGCATCAGCCATCGGGTGATTGAAAATTCCTCAGCGATCATTCCGCTGGAGCAGAGCTTCCGCCGTTGGCACGATGGCAGCTTCTGGGGGTTTGACCGGGATCTCGCCAGGGTCGTGCGACGGCATTTCAAAGACAACAACAACCGCTTCGCCGAGGCGGTCTGGGGACGACGCTGGAAGGAGGTGTTCGTGAAAGACAAGAGCCTGCGGCGACGCCCGCAAGCGGTCTACGAACCTGGAGATGCCGGCGAAATGGTGGCGATGCAACGCATTGCGGATCATGTGTTGCTGCGCATCCAGCGACGTCTTCAACCCAGGGCGTTTCACCGAATTCGGGAAGCCGTGGAGAGATTGGGTTCAAGCCTGCCAGGCACGATTTAAAAGCGATGGCTGGTTCCTGGATCAGCCCAGAACACCTTGAGTGAGAGAACCGGGGTTGTGAATTTGATCCCAGCTTCGTGATTGGAGCGTTGGTACGAAATGTTCTGTTGGGCCGCTGCAAATTGGAACTGCAAGGGTGCGCGGTTCCCGGGGTACATCACGACGTGGACGTTGCCCTGGGACTGGCTGAACTGACAGTTGGCGACATTGTCTGTCTACTTCATCACCGGCGACTTCACATGGAGATGGCAGTGCACACGGGCGGTATCGGCTTGAACCGGAGCGGTGGCCCCAAGCAACAGGGCGATGACACCACTGGCAAGGGCCTTCGAGGAAGTCACCAGTCAACGCTGCAACAGAACATGGCGGCTGGAAATCCAACTGCCGGACTCGTCATAGCAACGCTGAACACGCTCCAAACGTTGCGGATCGGGGCACCACCAGGCTTCGATCTCAAAGCGGCGTCCAGCGCTTACATGCTCTGGGGCGCGAAAGGCACCACCATCCGGCAGGCAGCGCAGACCCTGCAGCATCTCCCTGGTGATCAACAGCTCATGGGGAGTGCTCACCGGATCATCCGCCAACTGATCCCGCTCCAGCACCGTCTGCTGTCCAAACCAATCACCCAGGAGCTGCTCCGCAGTCAACGCAGGTGCTTCGTCGGCATCAACACCGGCGCGATGCTCTCGGATCAGAACGGGGTGATCAAAACGTCCGCTGCCGTCCCAGAGCAACACCAGACGGTGACGGCGATCGCGCCAGAGAAATCCGAACTCGGCATAGGGCCTGGACCAGGAGGAAATGGAAAGTGATCCCCGGGAAAAGCTGCCGGTGGAGAAGAAACCCAGCTCAGGATCCACCTGATGGAAGGACTGAACGATCCGCTTGACCGGATCCCCCTGACGTTGCCCCTCAGGATCATCGGGCCAGAACAGCAACTCAAGATCCACGAAGGCATCGTCTCCCGCAAGGGTGAGTTGCGATGGCTGCCGACGTTTCAGCTCAAGATCCCGATTCAGCGTGTCGAAGCGGCCCTGCCAGATACCGCGGTTGAGCAAAAACAGATCCCATTGCCGTGAGGACAAATCAGCAGCTGCAACAGCGACGACAAGTTATCCAGCACGAAGCCGATGCAGCGACGACAACAAAAAACCCCGCCCGGTGAACCGGGCGGGGCTGCGTACGAGGAACGACTCGTGGTTCAACCGTTGAATCAAATATGAATCAACCGAACTTGCCTGAGGTCGAAGCGATCAAGAAGGCCGCGTAAGTGAGCACGTAGCCAACCGAGAAGTGGGCGAGACCCACAACACGAGCCTGAACAATCGAGAGAGCCACAGGCTTGTCACGCCAGCCCATCATGTTGGCGATGGGGCTGCGCTGGTGAGCCCAGAC
>CAJWIC010000107.1 GCA_913040905.1 uncultured Synechococcus sp.
AGCTGCGACGCATGCGACAGCTCCGCAGCGGCTCCAGCCTCTCCTGCAGTTCAGGGTCTTCCCGGTAGAAGGAGAAGATCAGCTGTTGCAATCGATCCATCGCCTCCAGTCCCCTTAGTCTCGTCCTGACTTCACCGTGCCCCGAGCACGGTCAGAGATCGCGTGGGCGAAGAAAAGCTTCAACATTCAGCGCAACGGGGCGGAACACTCGCCATCGATCTGGGCAGCACCACCACGGTCGTGGCGTATCAGGGGTCGGGCTCAGCCTCAGCCGATTTGCTCAACCTGCCCGCCATCTGCAGCCGGGCCGGTGAAATTCCCAGCCTGGTCTGGGAAGCAACGCAACGGCCCCTGATTGGGCGACAGGTGCTCGAATCCGGTCTCAATGACTCCGGCGACATCCGCCTGCATCGCGACTTCAAGGGCCGGATCGGCCAAGCGGACACCCCGGATCAGGACGCAGCCCGCTGGGCCGGAGAGCAGCTGCTGCTTCAGATCTGGAGTCGCCTCCCCACCGATCTCGCGATCGAGCGACTGGTGCTCACTGCGCCTGTGGAGTGCTATCGGACCTACCGGAGCTGGTTGCTTGATGCCTGCAACACGCTGCCGGTGGCCGAGATCGCCCTGGTGGATGAACCCACTGCAGCCGCCATGGGGGCAGGACTCCCAGCAGGGTCCACCCTGCTGGTGGTGGACCTGGGCGGAAGCACCCTGGATCTAGCCCTGGTGGCCCTGGAAGGAGGGGAGGGCCGGGCCGCACCGATCGCGCAACTGCTGCGGCTGGGGGGACGCAGCCTGGGAGACAACAGCCGCCAGATGCTGCGCACGGCCAAGGTTCTCGGCAAAGCAGGGCTGCGCCTCGGCGGCCGCGACATCGATCGCTGGATTGTGGATCGCTGTTGCTCGGGACAACCCGCCAGCGCCCCTCTGCTCAATGCCGCCGAACGGCTCAAATGCCGGCTGAGCGACACAGCCCTGGCTGAGCGAGAGCCACTGATAGAGATGGCGGTGGATGAGCAGGAGCATGTGCTCCGCCTGTCGCGCAGCGAACTCAACGCGCTTCTGCTGGAGCGAGGATTTGCAGACGCGCTCGAACAACTGCTGGAGGCCTGTCTCGCCGGCGGGCGCCGCAACAACTGCAGCCTTGAAGATCTGGAGGGCGTCGTAGCCGTTGGCGGCGGAGCCCAGCTGCCCTTCCTGCGTCAGTGGCTCTCTGAACACACGGCCCCTGCACCCTTGCTCACCCCGCCACCGGTAGAAGCAGTGGCCCTCGGAGCTCTGCAACTCACCCCCGGGGTCGCCATCCGGGATGTGCTCCAGCATGGCGTTTCTCTGCGCTTCTGGGATCAACGCAGCAACAGCCACCGCTGGCATCCCCTGTTCGTGGCGGGGCAACCCTGGCCAAGCCCTTCCCCCCTCGACCTCGTGCTGGCCGCCAGCCAAACCGGACAACAGCAGCTGGAGCTGGTGCTGGGGGAACCGATCCCCGAGGGCAGCCACAGCGTGGTCTTTGTCGATGGCTTGCCAACGCTCCAGGAGCAGTCAGCAGGGGAGATTTCGCATCAACCCTGGCCCGGCGACCCTCTCGTGCTGCCCCTGGAACCGGCCGGGGAGCAGGGGGAGGACTGCCTGCGGCTGCGCTGGAGCATTGATGCCGCAGCGCAGCTGCAGTTGGAGATCAACGATTTGCGTTCCGGACAAACATGGGCTCACCCAGCGCTGGGGGCTGTCCGATAGCAGGTCCGTCCACAGGTCCCTGGAACAGACGCTCTCCGTCCATAGAACAGATTCAGCTTTTGGCGCATGGGTTCTTGGCGGCACCTCGCCATCTGCTACTACGGGTCTGGGGCCTCGGAACCCTGGGACTGGTGCTGGCGATCGCAGCAGGCGCCTACTGGTGGGAGAAACAACTGCCGAAGCGGATCCAAAGCGCCCTCAACGCCCAGGACTACGCAGCCTGCATTGGCACCAGCGAGCAACTGGCCGCCCTGCGCTGGCTGGGGGATGGAGCACCGGAAGAACAGGCCTATTGCCGCCAGAAGCATGCAGAACAGCTTTGGGAGCAGGGCGACCCCGTCGCCGCACTGGCGCTGCAGCAACAACTGGTTGCATCGGGCCATGGCGATCTTGAACTCCATCGCGCGACCCTCGAACGCTGGTATGAGGCTCTGAAAGAGCAGGCGGTCGGCCTGTTTCGCCAGGGGGAACTGCAGAAGGCCCTCGATCTTCTCGCCCCCCTCAAAGGCCACGCGCCCAGCTCGATCAGCCAACTCAGGGCAACGCTGATGGAGATCTGGAACCGTAATCAACTGGAACAGCATCGACTGGTCCAACTGGTTGAGCAGGAACGCTGGTGGGAAGCCCTCGACAGCCTCAACAAACTCGACCACCCCTGGTGGCAGCAGCAGGCTCGAGCCACCCGACAACGGGTGGAGAGCGCGATTGCTGCCCTCGACGCGGCCCAGGAGCATCAACAGCACCCCGCTCTACAGGCCGATGTGATCAGCGGTGCAGCTCTGGATGCCGCCGTTGAGGACCAATTGCGCCAAGGCCTGGATCCCTGGACAGCCTTTTCGATGGGATGCAGCCATCTCGGCGGGCGCGTCGAGGAAGACGGGCCTGAAAGTTTCTGTCGGCGTTCATCCCCAAGCCCGTGACAAGATGACCCCGTGGACGACTTCGGTGCAATGCAGGCGGGCGACAGGGTGACGGTTGAAGCATCCGTCGTGGTGTACAACCATCCCGAACATCGGGGCCAGGCCTTCGACATGAAAGGCCAAAGCGGCGAGGTGGCCAACGTCCTCAACGACTGGAAGGGACGGGTGATCAGCCCCACGCTTCCGGTGATTGTTGCCTTCGGTCGCTACAAGGCTCATTTCCGCGCCGACGAACTCAAACCGGCGGACTGACACGGCTGAGGAACACCCCCTCCTCACCATCAACATCTTGAAGACGCAGCTCAATACTTTCGCTACGTCGCGTCGGAACAACCCGGCCACAGAAATCGGGCTGGATGGGCAGTTCCCGATGGCCCCGATCCACCATGGCCAGCAGCATCACCCGCTGGGGGCGTCCCCAGCTCTGCAAGGCCTCAAGCGCCGCACGCACAGTTCGCCCGGTGAAGATCACATCGTCCACCAGAATCACCTGGCGATCTTCGATGCTGGTCGGCAGCGTGGTGAGCTGGGGCAGGCGGGTTCCGATCCGCTCCAGGTCGTCGCGGTGGAAGGTGGGATCAATCGCCCCCTGGGAGATGGCATGGCCTGTTAACTGCTCCAACTCCCGCGCCAGCACCTTGGACAACTGGACGCCTCGGGTGGGAATGCCCAGCAAAATGAGCTTGCGGCTGTCCTCAGCACTCTCAAGCACCTGCGACGCCAAACGCGCCAGAGTGAGGCCCAGCTCACGCTCCGAAAAAATTTCGATCCGGTCAGGGTCGGCCATGGAGAAAAGAGCGGTGCAACGGTGTGGTGATTGGGTGAAACTGCAGCCTGAGGCCGCACGGAGCGTTAGGTTGATTCTGCAAAAGTCCTTAAGAACCGTCGGTCGCGCGTGAACGTAGGGAAAAGCACCACCAACGGTTCAGGGCGCTCCGGAACAGTGGCGCCGGTCCTTCTCGCCATTCTTGATGGCTGGGGTCATCGAGACGCAAGCGAACACAACGCGATCCAGCAAAGCGGCACACCCGTGATGGATGCCCTATGGCACGCCTATCCCCACACGTTGATTGAGGCCAGCGGCTCCCATGTGGGACTGCCCGATCAGCAGATGGGCAACTCTGAAGTGGGTCACCTCACAATTGGTGCTGGTCGCATCATCCGCCAGGAGTTGGTGCGGATCAGCGACACCGTGAGCAGCAACCAGTTGGGGGAGACACCGGTGCTGAAGGCTCTGGTGGAACGCACACAACAGCGCGGAGGCACCCTGCATCTTTTGGGCCTCTGCTCCGATGGCGGTGTGCACAGCCATGTGGACCATCTCTGTGGCCTCATTCAGTGGGCAGCCGACAGCGGCATCTCCGATCTCGCCGTCCATGCCATCACCGATGGCCGCGACACGCCAACCCAAAGTGCACCGAGCTACATCAGCCAAGTCGAAGCAGCCTTGAGCCAAGCCGGCGTGGGTCAGCTCTCCAGTCTCTGCGGCCGTTACTGGGCCATGGATCGGGACCAACGCTGGGAGCGAACCGAAAAGGCCTACAACCTCTACACCGATCCGGAGATTGGCGTTGATGGCCGCACCCCTGATCAGGTGCTGAAGGCGAGTTATGCCGAGGGCATCACCGATGAGTTCCTCGAACCGGTACGGCTCCAGAACGGCGTCATCATGGACGGAGACACTGTCCTTGTTTTCAATTTCAGACCGGATCGCGCCCGCCAGATTGTGCAGGCGCTCTGCCTTTCCGACTTCGAAGCATTCGAGCGCAGCAACGTTCCTGCCGTCGATGTGGTGACCTTCACCCAGGTGGAACAGGACCTGCCGGTCCAGGTCGTCTTCCCCCCAGAGCCGCTCGATCAGCTGCTGGGGCAGGTGGTTGCCGACGCCGGGCTCAAGCAATACCGCACAGCCGAAACGGAGAAGTACCCTCACGTCACCTATTTCATGAACGGGGGCATCGAACAACCGCTGGCTGGAGAAGACCGTCACCTGGTGCCCTCTCCGAGGGTCGCCACCTACGACCTCTCCCCGGCGATGTCTGCCGATCAGCTCACCGACAGCTGTGTCGCAGCCATCGAAAAAGCGGACTACTCGCTGATTGTGATCAACTACGCCAACCCCGACATGGTGGGTCACACCGGTGTGATGGATGCCGCCAAGGAGGCCATCCAAACCGTTGACGGCTGCATTGGTCGCCTGCTCGATGCGGTAGGACGTCAAGGCGGCACGATGCTCATCACGGCCGATCACGGCAATGCCGAGCTGATGCAGGGTCCGGATGGCCAAGCCTGGACGGCCCACACCACCAATCCCGTGCCCGTCATTCTGATCGAAGGAGAACGACGAAAACTGCCCGGCCATGGCAACGCGATCACCCTGCGTGACAACGGGGGGTTGGCCGATATTGCACCAACCTTGCTGCAGATTCTCGACCTGCCACAACCGGCGGCCATGACGGGCCACAGCCTGATCGCTCCCATGTCCAACATGGATCCAACTCCAAAGACCGCTCGTCTTCCTCTTTCCGTTTGA
>CAJWIC010000108.1 GCA_913040905.1 uncultured Synechococcus sp.
GCAGCGGCTTGTGGCGCCGCTATTCGGGGGTTCGAATCCCCTCGCTCGCCCTCACCCCCATGTTCGAGAGTCGGCGGTGCAACACACTGGAAACGGCTCAGATCCGAATTTGACCGCTTCCGCTTCAACCCTTGCCCCAACTGCCGACGCGCAGAGCCGCGGCAGTTATTGGATCACCACCTTCGGCTGCCAGATGAACAAGGCAGATTCGGAAAGGATGGCGGGCATCCTCGAGGCGATGGGCTACAAGGCAGCCGACGCTGAGCTTGAGGCGGATCTGGTTCTGTACAACACCTGCACGATCCGCGACAACGCCGAACAGAAGGTCTACAGCTACCTCGGTCGACAAGCCCAGCGCAAACGGATCGATCCCAGTCTCACTTTGGTGGTGGCGGGCTGCGTTGCTCAGCAGGAGGGGGAATCACTGCTGCGGCGCGTGCCCGAACTCGACCTTGTGATGGGGCCGCAACATGCCAATCGGCTTGAGGTGCTGCTCAACCAGGTGGAGAGCGGTCAACAGGTGGTGGCGACAGAAGACCATCACATCCTTGAAGACATCACAACGGCACGACGGGACAGCAGCATCTGCGGTTGGGTCAATGTGATCTACGGCTGCAACGAGCGCTGCACCTACTGCGTGGTGCCCTCCGTGCGTGGCAAGGAGCAATCACGACTGCCGGAGGCCATTCGCCTGGAAATGGAAGGACTTGCTGCCCAGGGGTACAAGGAAATCACCCTGTTAGGCCAGAACATCGATGCCTACGGTCGCGATCTGCCGGGAATCACCCCGGAGGGACGTCGGCAGCACACCCTGACCGACCTGCTGCATCAGGTTCATGACGTGGACGGAATTGAGCGCATTCGGTTTGCCACGAGCCATCCGCGCTACTTCACAGAACGGCTGATCGATGCCTGCGCGGATCTCCCCAAGCTTTGCGAGCACTTTCATATCCCATTCCAAAGCGGCGACAACGACCTCCTGCGGGCCATGGCCCGCGGCTACACCGTGGAGCGTTACCGACGGATCATCGACCGCATCCGGGAGCGCATGCCCGATGCATCCTTGAGTGCAGACGTGATCGTGGCCTTCCCTGGCGAAACTGAAGCCCAGTACCAGCGCACCCTGGATCTGATCGAGGAGATCGGCTTCGACCAGGTGAACACCGCGGCCTATTCACCAAGACCCAACACACCTGCAGCGACCTGGGACAACCAATTGCCGGAGGACGTCAAGGTGACGCGACTCCAGCAGATCAATGTCCTGGTGGAGCGCTGCGCCCGCGAGCGCAATGCCCGATATGCCGGCCGCACGGAGGAAGTTCTGGCGGAGGGGATCAATCCCAAGGATCCCAGTCAGCTGATGGGACGCACCCGCACCAACCGACTGACCTTTTTCCAGGCAGAAGGCCCCGATGGCCATCAACACCAGCCTGGCGATCTCGTGAACGTGCGCATCGATGCGGTCCGCTCCTTTTCATTGAGCGGAAGCCCCCTGCCCCTTGCCGAACAACGCTGATACCTTTGGCGCCTCGATGCGGGGTTGTTGAAAGCGATGTCATCCAGCCGAACCACAGTCGGTGTTGTCTTCGGCGGCTGCTCCGGTGAGCACGATGTCTCGATCCGCTCCGCACAAACTGTTGTTCATGGCCTGAACCTCGGCGCCAACCGCCAGCGTTACCAGCTCGTCCTGATCTACATCGATCGCGATGGCCGTTGGTGGGGTCCCGACATCGCCGAACAGGTCCTCACCAACGGCTACCCACCGACCGGCTCCGACCTGCCACAACCCCTTCCTGGGCCTGGATTCCGCGGGCTGCCCGTCGGAGCCGACTCCGTGGCCATCTGGTATCCGGTTCTGCATGGACCGAATGGTGAGGACGGCACGATTCAGGGGCTGTTCGAACTGATGCAACAGCCCTACGTCGGCGCGGGCGTTCTCGGATCCGCCGTGAGCATGGACAAACAGGCCATGAAGGCGGCCCTGGCTGGAGCAGGACTGGCTCAGGTGCCCTACGTCTGCACACAGGCGGACGAGCTCAGCGTCGCGGCCCGCCGGGAGGCGCTTCTGAACAGGATCGAAGCCGAACTGGGCTACCCCTGCTTCGTCAAACCGGCCAACCTCGGTTCGTCGGTGGGCATCAGCAAAGTCCGCAACCGTGACGAGCTGCTGCAGGGGTTGAGCCTGGCCGCAAGCCTCGATCCACGCCTTGTGGTGGAGCAGGGGGTGCAAGCCCGCGAGCTGGAGTGTGCCGTTCTTGGTGGAACAACCCTTCGGGCCTCTGTCGTCGGGGAAGTCCGTTTCGATGCGGATTGGTACGACTACGACACCAAATACACCGAAGGGCGCAGCACCACCCTGATTCCAGCCCCCTTGCCCGAGGCCATCGTTGAAGCGATCCGGAGCCAGTCGATCCAGGCCTGCGCTGCCGTGGGGGTCACGGGGATGGCCAGGGTGGACTTCTTCTATGACGACAGCAGTGGCAAGGTTTGGCTCAATGAGATCAACACGCTTCCCGGTTTCACCAGTCAGAGCATGTATCCCATGCTCTGGGAGGCCTCTGGCGTAACACTCGAGCAGCTCGTGCACGAACTGCTCCAAAGCGCAGGACAATGAGACGACGAACCCTGCCGATCAGGAGTGAGCGATGAGCCACGGTCTGCTCTGGTTTCCGTTGTTGCTGGCCTTTGTACTTCTCGCGGCACTGGGCTGGCTCGAACGTCGTCGCCAGACCTTGTTCCGCACCTGGGCCGAGGGGGCGGAACTGGTCAAGCTGGATGGCTGCAGTGGAGCTCAGCTCAAGAACGGTCGGCTGATGTGGTGTCGGTTCGAAGCGGGCCGGTTCCAGGATCAGGGCGACTTTGACATCTGCCGACTGGAACTGGTGGAACTGATGGCATTGGCGTCCGGAGATGCTCCCCTGACCGTGGAATCGCAAGGTCCCTGCCGATTGCGGCTGGTGGGAACGGATCTGCAGATGGATGTTCCCTTCTCCGATGCCGATCAAGCCCGCCGCTGGGGTGACCAGCTGATGGCACGTGCCCGCTGCGATCTTTGAAGTCCGTCTCTCCCCAGCTGGAACGTCGGCGGGCACTGCGCCGCCAGAAACGCCAGCAGCTTCTGATTCACACCTGGCGCACCGTGGCTCTGCTGAGCCTGAGCACCGCGCTTGGCTGGTTGCTGCTGCGCTTCGGCTGGTCGCTGAACGGGGCCGATCAGGTGGTGGTCCTCGGAGACACAGCCATCACCCCGGAACTGCTGTCAGACGTGAGCAAGCTCCGTTTTCCGCAACCGCTTCTGGACATCAACCCCACCAGCTTGGAACGAACGCTGCGCGACAACCTTCCTGTTCAGTCAGTCCAGGTGAGTCGACGTCTGCTGCCAACACGTTTGGAGGTGACCCTGGTGGATCAGACGCCGGTGGCGCGGGCGGTTCGCCAACAGGAAGGTGGTCTTGAAGCGGGCTATGTGGATCGAGAAGGACAGTGGATTCGAATCAATCCAGCGGCACCCACAGCCAGCCCCAGCACAGCCATCTCGATCCGAGGTTGGACCCCAGAGCGCCGGTCGCTGGTTGCCTCATTGCTTCAGCAGCAGGACCGCCTCAACAGCAGGCTGCTGGCCATCACCCTGCATTCCGATGGCGCCGTCAGTCTTCGCCATCAAACGCTTGGACGCCTCGACCTTGGCGATGACGAGCAATTGTTGAAGCAACAGATGGACGCGATCGTTGAACTGGATGAATCCATGCCATCGCATCTGCTGCAAGGCAACGGCGTGGTCATCGACCTGAGCAACCCGGATCGTCCTGAAATTCAGTTACCCGTCAAGCCCGCCACCCCGGCGAAGAATGACTGACAGCCAATAACCCCGTTTGCTTCCGATCTGCAGACGGCTGAAGCCTTCAGGGACATAATGCAGCCAATCAACTGTGAATCGGCCTCGACGATGGAGATGGGGAGCGGAACATCGTTTGATGCCACGGGGATCCAACCCAGCCAGAACGCCAAGATTGAGGTCATCGGTGTTGGCGGCGGTGGCAGCAATGCCGTCAACCGGATGATTCTCAGCGATCTCGAAGGCGTTGCCTATCGCGTGCTCAACACCGATGCCCAGGCTCTGATTCAATCTCAAGCACAGCATCGCCTCCAGCTCGGTCAAACCCTCACCCGTGGGCTTGGGGCTGGTGGCAACCCAACCATCGGGCAGAAAGCCGCTGAAGAATCCCGCACAGACCTCCACGACGCCCTTCAGGGGTCCGATCTGGTGTTCATCGCAGCGGGCATGGGTGGTGGCACCGGAACGGGTGCTGCCCCTGTGGTTGCAGAAGTGGCCCGTGAGGTGGGAGCCCTCACCGTGGGAATCGTGACCAAGCCCTTCGGCTTCGAAGGTCGCCGCCGCATGCGTCAGGCCGATGAAGGCATTGCCCGATTGGCGGAGCACGTCGACACCCTGATCGTGATTCCCAATGATCGTCTAAGGGACGCAATCGCCGGTGCTCCGCTTCAGGAGGCCTTCCGCAGTGCCGATGACGTGCTGCGCATGGGTGTGAAAGGCATCAGCGACATCATCACCTGTCCTGGCTTGGTCAACGTCGACTTCGCTGATGTTCGCTCGGTGATGACGGAGGCCGGCACGGCACTGCTCGGTATCGGCATTGGATCCGGCCGCTCAAGAGCCGTTGAGGCAGCGCAGGCTGCCATCAGCAGCCCACTTTTGGAAACCGAGCGAATCGACGGCGCCAAGGGCTGCGTGATCAACATCAGCGGTGGTCGTGACATGACCCTCGAGGACATGACCACCGCCTCTGAAGTGATCTACGACGTGGTGGATCCTGAAGCCAACATCATTGTCGGTGCCGTGGTGGATGAAGCCCTAGAAGGCGAGATCCATGTCACCGTGATCGCCACCGGTTTTGACCAGGGTCAGCAATATCGCCGTGAGCGGAGCAGCGCCAGCGGTCTTCCTTCTCAACAATCACGACGGGAGATCGAGGAAAACGGCGCCCGCATCCCTGAGTTCCTGCGCCAACGCCAACAACAGACTGGCGATCCATCCTGACCAAATGGGGTGACCCGGAATCCACGCCTGCCCTGAGCATCCCGTGTGGCTGCTCCCTTCCG